>JBBAAF010000156.1:0-8318 GCA_041658425.1 Bacteroidales bacterium
TAATCGAATCAACCTATCAAAGAACGCAAAATCTGGCACTTCAGGCGATCCAAACGGTCTTTCCGTCGGATTTTTCCATCGAAAAATCCGCTCTCAACCGAACTTTCGGAATTTTTTCGAAATGGGCTCCGGATCAACTTTATGTGCGCGAAATATCATTTTAAAAATTTTCATTAATCAGAGTGGACTCACTTATTAATTATTAAACAAAAATATCATGAAAAATCTAACTGAATTTAAAGGAAACTGGAACGAGACAAAAGGGAAACTGAAACAAAAATTCGCCATGCTCACAGATAGTGATTTATTGTTATTAGAAGGCAAACAGAATGAGATGTTAGGCAGGCTCCAGATTAAACTTGGTAAAACAAAAGAGGAGATACAAAAGCTTATTTCTGAATTATAAAATCAAATAAGATGAAAACTTTAAAATTAATCGTTATCGGAATGGTGTTGTTTCTTGCAAGCGCAGTGCAGGCGCAAGTTTCAGTGAGTTTAAATATTGGTTCCCCTCCGCTGTGGGGTCCTGCAGGATATACCGATGTGCGTTATTATTACCTGCCCGATGTGCAAGCCTATTATGATGTTCAATCGTCCATCTTTATTTATAATAGTGGAGGATCATGGGTTCGTAGAGCTAATCTTCCTTTGCGATACAGGAATTATGATTTGTACAGCGGATATAAAGTAGTGATGACGGACTATCGCGGCAACACGCCTTACACTCATTTTAATGAGCATAAAGCGAAATATGCAAAAGGCTACCACGGTCAGGCACAAAAAACCTATGGTGAGAGGCCGGGAAAAGGTAACTCCAGGCAAAGAATACTATTTAAAGGTAACTCATATAATAAGGTTAACCAGGGTAATGGCCAAAGTGCCGGACATGGTAATGATAAAAACATAAAGAAAAATCATGGTAATGGCGGTGGAAACGGTAAGAAGAAATAAATAAAGTAAAATGATCAAGTGAAAATTTACTATTTAATAAAAAAATCAAACAAATGAAAAGAATAACCTTAACATTTATATTACTCCTTATGATATTAGGGACTAATTTATTTGCTCAGAAAGCAAATTATACTGAAAAACATGGAAGGACCTTAAACTTAGGTTCGGGTATTGGTGGTTATTCAGGATATTACGGATATATAGGGCGTACATTGCCTGTTCTTCATATCAACTATGAATTTGATGTGGCAAATAATTTCACATTAGCTCCTTTTGCCACTTTTTATACCTACAGAGGCGACAATTATCGGGAAACAGTTATCCCTGTTGGTGTTAAAGGCACATTCTATTTTGATCAATTGCTCAGAGCTAATTCCAATTGGGATTTTTATCTGGCAGGTTCATTAGGATTTGCAATAGTAAATTCTGCATGGGATACTGACTATCATGGTGATAGAAATTACTGGCATAATCCAGGTCCGCTATTTCTTGATATACATGTTGGAGCAGAATACCACCTGAATAATCAGCTTGGAGTATTCCTGGACCTCTCAAACGGGGTTTCAACTATTGGCCTTGCAATTCATTAAAAATTAACCAAAATGAAAAAGTCTATAATTCTAATTACCATTTCATTACTGCTGATTTTTATAACGCACACTCCTTGCGAAGCACGAAAATTGCAAGAAAGAAATACACCATGTTTTGGTATAAAAGGAGGGGTTAATTTTTCTAATCTTTATACGAAAGATGCAAGCAATGCTAAAATGCTAACCGGCTTTAATCTTGGCATGTTCGGCAAGCTGCCAATCACAAAACATATAGCCGTTCAACCGGAATTATATTTCACCACCAAAGGAGCTGAAGTAGCCTACAACAGCCTTTTTGTAAATGGTACTGCCCGTTTCCATTTAAATTATGTGGAAGTTCCGCTATTAATTGTTGTAAATATTACTGACAATTTTAATATACAGGTGGGTCCGTATGGATCCTATATGATCAGCGGTATAGTTAAAAACGAATCCAACATTAATCTTTTCAACTTTGAACAAAACATAGATACACATGATTACAACAGGTTTGATGCAGGAATTGCAGTAGGGGCAGGCATAGATATCGGAGCGATTAGCCTGGGTGCCCGGTACTATTATGGATTAACCAATGTAGGGAAAGAAAGAACATTCTTAGGAATATCATACACAGTCCCTGATGCTAATAATGGTGTATTTAATGTCTATATCTCTATTTCTCTTAATTAAAAAATAAACAAAATGAGCAATCTACTTTATATTATCGCAATAGTTCTAATCATCTTTTGGGCAATCGGATTTTTTGCCTATAGTGCAGGTTCAGTTATTCACATACTGCTTGTAATTGCAGTTATCGCGATATTGTTAAGAATTATTCGGGGAGATAGAATATTAAGATAAGTATTAAACCGTTTTTGCAACCGGATTAATCATCCTGATATTCGACATCTACATACCCTAAGGGATAATCGTGCACTTTTCCACAGGTTTTCTAAATGTTTGGCCGATAAAATGTAAAAACTTAACAGGAACTTGTAAATTAGCGGCCTGAACATACAAAGTATCATTTATTCTTTTGTCTGATAACAGGTTAGCAAAATGAGAAGATGGCGCATTGAAGATTCGGCTGAACTCTACAACATCAACGGTTGGGGGATCAACTATTTTTCGATTAATGAAAAGGGGCATGTTGTTGTAACTCCGAAAAGCAACGGCGCCAAGGTCGACCTGCTGGAGCTCGTTGAAGAGCTTCAGCTTCGGGATGTATCAGCCCCGATGCTGATCCGGTTTCCCGACATTCTCGACGACCGGATCGAAATCATGTCGAGTTGTTTCAAGGTTGCAGCCGAGGAATACGGGTATAAAGCGCAGAACTTTATCATCTATCCGATCAAGGTAAACCAGATGCGCCCCGTGGTTGAAGAGATCGTTAGACATGGAAAGAAATTCAATATCGGACTGGAAGCGGGATCAAAGCCTGAATTGCACGCAGTTATCGCTATCAATACCGATTCGGATTCGCTCATTATCTGCAATGGTTATAAAGATGAGGACTATATAGAATTAGCCCTTCTTGCCCAAAAGATGGGAAAACGGATCTACATCGTGGTTGAAAAGCCTAATGAACTGAAGCTGATTATCAAAATAGCCAGGCAGCACAAAATCAAGCCAAACATTGGTATTCGCGTTAAGCTGGCCAGTTCGGGCAGCGGAAAATGGGAAGATTCAGGGGGTGATGCCAGTAAATTCGGACTTACCTCCAGCGAACTTATTGAGGCTTTGGATTTTCTGGAGAAGAGGGAAATGAAGGACTGTCTCAAGCTCGTACATTTCCACATTGGCAGCCAGGTCACGAAAATCCGCAGGATAAAACTTGCCCTGCGCGAAGCTTCCCAGTTTTATGTGCAGCTCTATTCAAAGGGATTCAATGTGGAATTTGTTGATATTGGCGGGGGTCTGGGGGTTGATTATGACGGAACCCGCTCGTCGAACAGCGAAAGCAGTGTAAACTACAGCATTCAGGAATATGTGAATGATGCCACTTTCGCCATGGTTGATGCGAGCGATAAAAATGGCATCCCCCACCCCAACATCATCACGGAATCAGGACGGTCACTGACCGCTCACCATTCGGTGCTTGTTTTTGAGGTTCTTGAGGCCACTACCACCCCTGCCTGGGATGAAAATGAAGAAATCAGTAAAGAGGATCACGCACTGGTTCAAGAACTTTACTCTTCATGGGAAACCCTGAATCAAATAAGCATGCTTGAAACCTGGCACGATGCTCAACAGATTCGCGAAGAGGCCCTCGACCGCTTCAGTCTCGGTTTGCTCGACCTGAAAACCCGCGCTCAGATCGAGCGGTTGTTCTGGTCGATAGCGAAAGAGATTTACCAGATGACCAACGAATTAAAGCATATCCCTGAGGAGTTGCTGTATCTTCCTAAATTACTGTCTGACAAATACTTCTGCAACTTCTCCCTATTCCAGTCGCTTCCGGATTCCTGGGCTGTTGACCAGATTTTCCCGATCATACCGATTCAAAGGCTGGATGAAAAGCCCGACCGTTCGGCCACCTTGCAGGATATTACCTGTGATTCCGATGGAAAGATTGATAATTTTATCTCTACGCGGAATCTGTCCCACTATTTACCGGTTCATTCTCTGAACGCCAGAGATCCCTATTATATCGGTGTATTTTTGGTAGGAGCCTATCAGGAGATTCTCGGTGATTTACACAATCTGTTCGGTGACACCAATGCTGTGCACGTTTCGGTCGACAGCAAAGGATACTCGATCGATCAGATTATTGATGGCGAAACTGTTGCCGAAGTTCTTGATTATGTGCAATATAACCCAAAAAAAATGGTACGAACGGTGGAAACGTGGGTCACGTCATCTGTGAAATCTGGTATCATTACCGCCGAGGAAGGCAAGGAGTTTTTATCGAATTACCGATCGGGGTTGTATGGTTACACTTACCTCGAATAGGGTCACGCTTCGCCCCTGGCGCGAAGATGATCTGGCCTCATTGGTCAGGTATGCGAACAATTTCAATATCTGGATAAATCTTCGTGATGGGTTTCCACATCCTTATACCGAAGAGGCCGGCAGAGGCTGGCTGAAGATGGCAATGAATGAAGCTACCCACCTGTTTTTAGCCATAGAAGTTGATGGTGAGGCTGTTGGTGGTATCGGAGCCACCTTCAAAGATGATGTTTACCGAATAAATGCTGAGATCGGCTATTGGCTTTCAGAGCAATACTGGGGCCGGGGATTGGTGTCAACTGCGGTTACTCTGCTGGTTGACTATATCTTTTTGAATTACCCTGATATTCTGCGTATTTATGCTGATCTGTTCTCCTATAATCCTGCATCTGCAAGGGTTTTACAAAAATGCGGATTTCACCTCGAAGCAATCCACAAAAACGCTGTGATCAAGGACGGACAGTTGATTGACGAGCATCGGTACGTGAGGTTCAGATGAGATTACACCGGGTATTGTATCAGGTTTGCTATGGATCCAAAAATTATCAGCCTGGCACGATTTTCGCTATCTTTGTATCATGAAACAGCGTGTTGTAGTCGGCATATCAGGCGGCGTTGATTCGGGAGTGGCAGCATGGCTTCTGAAGCAGCAGGGTTACGACGTAGTCGGCCTGTTCATGCGGAATTGGCATGATACAACCGGACTGATCTCGGCCGAATGTTCCTATGAAGATGACGTCCTGTTTGCCGGGATGGTTGCAAAAAATATCGGGATACCCTTTCACCAGGTGGATCTTAGCGACCAATACCGTACGAGGGTGGTTGACTATCTGTTCAGGGAATATGAAGCCGGCCGCACGCCCAATCCCGATGTTTTATGCAACCGCGAAATCAAATTTGATGCATTTGTTGAAGAAGCGTTGAAACTGGGAGCCGAAAAGGTAGCTACCGGACACTATGCCCGGGTTGAGTCAATTGATTCACCAAACGGATCGGTTTACCGCCTGATGGGCGGATTGGATAAAAACAAGGACCAGAGCTATTTCCTTTGTCAGTTGAGCCAGAAACAGCTGAGCTACGCGATGTTCCCGCTAGGAGAAATGACGAAACCTGAAGTGCGGGAAATTGCACGGGAACAAGGATTAGCTAATGCCGAAAGAAAAGATTCGCAGGGCATTTGCTTTGTGGGAAAAGTTGACCTGCCAGTTTTTCTACAGCAGAAACTGGCCTCAAAAACGGGCCGGATTATTGAGATACCCAAGAAGGTTTTTTTGCCTCCAACCGGACAAACGGTTCAGGAGCTTTCGAAATCAGTTGAATTGACACCTGATATGGGCCTGGTTATAGGCGAACACCAGGGTGCTCATTTCTACACGATCGGCCAGAGAAAAGGCCTTAACATCGGCGGCAAGGAGGAACCGCTGTTTATCCTCGCCACCGATGTCATAAACAACATCATCTATGTAGGTCAGGGCCAGGACCATCCTTTGTTATTCAAAAAGGCTCTTCTTGTTAAACAGGATGAAGTTCACTGGATCCGTCCCGATCAAGCCCTCACACCCGGCGAGGAAAGAGAATGCCTCGCTCGAATCCGATATCGCCAGGAGCTCCAGAAAGCCCGCGTTATCTGTGAACCCGAAGGGATCTATCTCCTTTTCGACCAACCCCAGCGAGCCGTGGTTCCCGGCCAATTTGCCGTTTGGCAATATGGCGAGGAACTGATCGGCAGCGGACCGATAAATCACAACTGACAACTCATAACAATCCATCCATGAAAAAATTACTTATCCTCACCCTCATCATCCTGATTGGCAAAGTTTTCGTCATGGGGCAAACCATTACCTCCGCTCCTGCTGCAGAGAAAGGCGGCAAAGCATTCAAGGGTTATTTCAATGTTACCGATATGGGCCTTCTGGTTGGTTCGACTCAGAACCGGCACCCTGCCCCGTTTGCTTTTATGACTACCAATGGGTATCATATCTCCGAACAACTCTCTCTCGGATTGGGTATCGGGGTGGAATTCCTGGCAGGAAGCTATATGCCTATAGTACTGGATGCCAGATACTATGTGCGTAACACCGGCTTTTCACCGTTTTTCAGTCTCTACGGAGGCTATTCCCTGGTGCTGGATGATGAAGGAGCTAATGGAATAGGCTACACAACTGACGTCTACTGGCCTTATCCAAACTATCAACCCTACCAGGCCAAAGGCGGATGGCTTTTTAATCCGGGTTTCGGTATCCGGAATATGTTTGGAGAAAACTTTGGAATTATATTCTCTGTAGGCTATCGCGTTCAGAGATTATACTTTACAGCCGGCGAACAAAGGAAACTTACGGTTGACTATAACCGTCTCGCAGTCAAAATCGGTATTATTTTCAGGTAACAAAGCAGAAAACTCTAATCAAAATGAAAAAACTTACATTCTATATTTTCCTGCTCCTCGCTGTCCTGTCATCGGGTTGCAAGGATAAGTTTACCGAGATATTTGTTGCCAACAGCCCTGTTTACATGAGCTATGAAAATCTCAGACTGGCGGTTAAGCAATCGGCCGTAACGGACCTCGTTAATCCAGGGAAAATTTACTTCAAGGATCAATTCATCTTCATCGTTGAAGAAATGAAAGGGATCCATATTTTCGATAATACAAACCCCGCAAATCCAATCAATCAAACCTTTATTGAAGTACCCGGAAATGCTGATATTGCCATCAAGGGGGATATACTTTATGCCGACAGCTACATCGACATGGTTGCGATTGATATTTCAGATCTGACTGCGATTAAAGAGGTTGGGAGGGTACAAAAAGTACTTCCTTACACCCTACCTCCTTACGATGACAAATATCCGATGGCCCGGATAGATGAAGAAAAAGGTGTAGTAACCGGCTGGGAAATCAAGGAGGTTAAACAGGAAATCGTGACCAATTATTACCCGGTATATTGGTTAGGAGGATTTGACAAAAATACCGATGCATCACCTGGAACAAGCACAGGCGGGGTTAGTCCAAACGGTATCGGTATCGGTGGTTCGATGGCCCGGTTCGGGATTTACGAAAACACCTTGTATGCGGTTGATAATACCACCCTTCATATTTTCTCGATTACCGTTCCCAAAACTCCGGTATTTAAAAAAGATTTCAATGCCGGCTGGGGTATCGAAACCATGTTTACCGTAGGCGACAAAATGTTCCTGGGTTCGCAGAGCGGCATGAGAATTTATGACATTTCCATCCCGAATTCTCCTCTGTATATCGCCGACTTCTGGCACATGACCGGTTGTGACCCGGTAGTGATCAGTGGAAACATGGCATACATTACCCTTCGCGGCGGAAACAATTGCGGCAATAACGTCAATCAGCTGGTGGTTGTTTCCATCGAGAATATCCTTAAGCCGGTGGAATTGAAAACCTATCCGATGGAAGGACCGTATGGCCTTGGCATTGATAATAATATTCTGTTTATCTGCGACGGCGATGCCGGGTTAAAGGTTTATGATGTATCGGATCCCATGACCATTAACAAACATCTTTTAGCGCAATTTCCTGATATTCAAGCTTATGATGTTATACCGATCAAAGGGATATTGATACTCATTGGTGACGATGGCTTATATCAATATGATTACGAGAACGTTAAGGATATAAAATTCCTCAGTAAGATCGGGGTAAAATAAAATACCGCAGTAGCCAGTTGGCAGTGGGCAGTGTAGAGACGCATAATTGCGTCTCTCTTATATAACCTCTTTTGTCAAGCTGCCTCAAGTTTAGCGATTATTTTCTTTAGTTTGCTGATTTTCTTTTCGTTATGCTTTTTTTGAAAATCGATTAAAGCTGTTGGATTAAACGCT
>JBBAAF010000157.1:0-8286 GCA_041658425.1 Bacteroidales bacterium
TGCCTGGAAAACAGGGTGTTTGCCGTAACCGCAAACCGGATTGGAAGGGAAACCAGAGGCGATGATGATTTTATATTCACCGGGAAAAGTCAGATTACCTGTGTCAATGGTAATATCCTTTCCACTGGCCCAACAGAAAAGATTTGTGCAAATACAATCGATATTGACGTTCATCACGCTGACAATAAATCTGTTAACCCTTATAATGATTTATTGAAAGATCGGAGGGAGGATTTTTATTTTTAAACAGGGATGACCAAACGATTATCCCTTTTTTTATCCTGCCGGACAATATCTTTTAAACGATTCTAAAGATTTATCTTGCCGGTGAAATTAAAAATCCGAGCAATGAAAACCAGCAGAAACACTGGCAACCGGCATGCAATCTTAAGCTGAACTCGGTTTTGTGGTGGTTCAGATTGATGGGATGGGTACCGCCAACCGTTCGAAAGCTTTCCATGATGTCTGCTGGAGGAACCTTGGTGATGCGGGGTTCCCCGACCGGATACTCTGGATGCAGGCAGCAGCCAGGGAAAATCCGTATATGGATATCACGCGTGTGGGGATTTACGGAACCTCTGCCGGCGGTCAGAATGCTACCGGAGCCGTCCTTTCCCATCCTGAATTCTATAAGGTGGCTGTCTCATCGTGCGGCTGTCAGGATAACCGGATGGACAAGATCTGGTGGAACGAGCAGTGGATGGGCTATCCCGTTGGGGAATGGTATGAAGCCAGTTCCAACGTGGTCAATGCTGCGAAACTCAAGGGAAACTTTTGCTGATAGTTGGTGAGATGGACCACAATGTGGATCCCTCCTCCACCATGCAGGTAGTGAATGCCCTGATCAAGGCAAACAAGGACTTCAACCTGCTGGTGGTTCCGGGCATGGATCATTCCAGCGGCGGCCCCGCTGGCGATCGCAAACGCATGGACTTTTTCATGAAACATCTGCTTGGAGTTGATCCGCCGGACTGGAATAAACCTGCAGAATGGAATCGGAGTTTACACGGGGAAGCAGATATCCGGGATAGGAAGATAACCCCGTGACCTCCCTGAACTGATCGGGTTGGATATCCGTCGTCCAGTGCCGGTTTGAACCGCTTTCAGGATGTAATCCGTCTTTTGGCGGTTGTTTCCGGCCAGAATCAGCACGTTTCCCGGCTTTTCAGCGATCATTTTATCAAAGAACTCAGATCCGCGGTACTCCTTGATTTCCCAGTTCGTCGGATTCTCAGCCCGCTTCTGATAACTATTCACCCTTGCGTTAAAATCTGCCAACTCGGGTCCTTCCTGTGCATACACAAACACCTTCGGGTTCACCCCCTCATACATCGATTTCAGGACCAATGCAGCATGAAAATGACCCGGATCGGCTACCGTAAAGGTTACCCCGGAATCCTTTTTGCCACCGGTGCAGGACGCAAGCAACATCGGATCGGAATAATGAAGGATATTGTGGCCATAAGCGGTATACCACTCGCGGCCGCCGTCGAACTCATGATACCAGGCACTTGGGAACAGGTCGCCGAAAATATTTCCCGGAAACTGAGCTTTCCCTTCATCTTTGATGGTATTCATCTCATGCGCGAGGAGAACATGGATATCGGGATTCAGATTTGCTTCGGTGTAAACCAATACCTTACGGTCCCTGGCCTGCAGGCCGATTCCCATCAGAATGCCCAGCCCCAATAGAATTATACCCTTGTTCATGATGCTAAAGGTATAAAATCATCAAATCATCAAATCATCAAATCAGCAGAGGTATCGTAGGCGGTCGAGTAAAATAGGAATTTCTTCGGGATCGATCCCGTGTTTCAGCAGCTGATCGCGGTCCTGGTCAAAAACCGAGAGGAACTCATCAAAATCGATTTTGCCCGTAATCAGGCTCTGGCGATAGCACGCGATGGCTTCACCTCTTTTCCCCTCGCACCATTCCAGGTGGCCCAGGCTGATCAGATCATGATGGCTCGGTTCCCTGGCGATCAGTTTATCGTAATATTTCCGTGCCTGATCAAAACGCCCCAGGACAAACGAACACCAGGCGATTGGCCGCCATACTTTATAATTCCCAGGCATCAGGTACTCCACTTTATAATAGGATTTCAACGCTCCCTCATAATCCTGAAGATCAAGCATGCAATGGCCGATGGATATTTCGGTATTCAGATCATCCGGATCCTGAAGCTCGGCCTGGCGGTAATAGGGCAGTGCCAGTTCCGGCTGCTTAAGATACCGGTAGCAGAGACCGATCTTCTTGAGATTCCAAAGGTTTTCGTTTAAAAGCAGATCTGCTTTCAGATAATAATCCAGCGCTTTCTGGTAGTTTCCCGATTTTTGCCAGGCGTAACCCAGCTTTTGCAGCACCTCTGCACTCATATCGCCCGATTGCTCGAGGATTCCAAAAGCCTCGGCTGCTTCGCGATAATTCTTCTTTTGCAGATAAAATCCTGCTATAGAGTACAATGCATCGGTATCTCCAAGAAACAAATCGCGATAAAAATCCTTCCGGTAAAAATCGAGTTTCCAGTTAAAGAGGTCATCAAAACCCTGCTTATCCGGATAAAACCGGTAAAACCGATACAGGTCTTGGATATACTGGCGGATCACACGGCGGGCTTGCTGCAGCGGATCGAGGATTTTATCATCATCAAGCATCTCTTTAAGTTGCTCGGCCTCCGCATGCAGTCCATCCGACAGGAACTTCTGCATATCAGGCGGCATCGATCGAATCCCGAAGCAAATACTGTATTTATCTGAATTACAGAGATAAAAGCTTTTATCTACCGATTCCAGAAACCCCTTCATCCAGGTAAATTCACCGGATTCCTCCAGGGCCAGAATTTCCGGATGGTTGGTGGTGAATGGAAAAAACCAGTTGATCAGGTGGCGGAAAAACGGGAACCCTTTAAGCATCTGAAAAGTTCCGATAAACACATCATCTCCCTCCATCTGCATCTCTGTCAGTTCCTGCATCTTATCTTTTAAACCCGGGGAATCCTGGAATATCTCCTGCCATTCCGGATTCTCCTCATCGCTCAGGTTCTCCCCCAATAAAAGGTCGAGATCCAGCTTATGCCGGATCTGCGGAGTCAGTTTGAGCATTTCAGGAAGGATCTCCTCCTGCATGCGGCGGCTGAGCTGGTCGGTATCACGGCCGCGTATCAGTTGCATAATGACTTCCTGCACCATTTTCTTGAAATTCTGATACTCGTCCATCACCAGGAAGCGCCCGCGGATGGCAGGATAATAAACCAGCCGGGTATCGTATCGATAGAATGCCAGCAGCAACCCGATCAGGGCACGCTGGCGCAATTCCTCCTCATCCGAATCGAAAAAGCCGAATAATAACTCGAACTTTCGTTTATCGAAATAGCGTAAAACGCTGAAATTTAATCCGGTAATCAAAAGACCTTTTTCGGAAACCGACAGGACACCAGAATCCTTGATCTGTTCCACCAGTTGAACTTCACGTTCATGGAATTCATCGGTGAGCCAGATCAGATGAAACAATCGCGACAAATCGCGCAGGTATTCGGGATCCGAAGGGTTTATCCGGTCGGGCGTCCGGAGATAGCTCTGGATAAACGATTCGAGGCCTGGGTCATCACGGAAGATCCGTTTTCTTACATGAACATATTTGGTCGACAATCTGGTCAGGAGAAACTCCGAAACCCGGTCGCTTAGTTCATACACGTCGGCAACGATTTTTCGGTAAACTTTCTGGCGTTCAGGGTCCTGAATACCTTTTACGGTATATTCGAGCATAAACCGATAGGTGGTATCGATTTGCTCCAGCTCCTCGATCCATGAATTCACCCCGGCATCGATCAGCATCGGCTGAAGATCGGTCATAGCCTCCTTCAGCCGTTTCACTGACAAAAGGTCATGAATCCGGCGCGTGCTGCTAAGAATTTCTTTTTCGTTCATACACACGATAAACATCAAAAATCGGACCGTCGCGAAATTTGAATAGACGCAATTATGCGTCTCTACTCCACTGTCTTGCCCTTTTCGAAATCAAAAAAGGTTTTACGCATAATATCCGAAAGAAGCAGCTTGTAGCTTATGTAAGCATCGAGACGGGTATTGTAAGCATTGTTAAGCCGTTCACGCTCAAGGGCCATCGACTGGCTGTCGATCTCACCATTGGCATAGCGCTGTCGGGAGATATCGAAACTTTTTTCGGCAACCACCAGTCCTTTTTCGAGGAGCTGCAGGCGGCGAAGGCTGCTGTTCAAGCGGTCAACCGTGGTACGGATGTCACGCTCAATAGAGATTTTACTGCTTTCCATCTGTAATTGATTCTGTTTGAGCATAGATCTGGCCGATTGAACCCGTGCCCGGTTCTCTCCCCAGTCAATGATCGGGATCGAAGCGGTCAACGCTACACCCAGGCTGCCGGGACGGCTGTTCAGGTTTTGCCAGGTCTGGTCAAAAGTAGCATCGATCGGAATCGTACGGTAATCCTTGCCTACCCCGATGAAATTGTAATTCAGCATAATACTCCCACTGGGCAAACCCTGCGCGCGCTGGCGTTTGATCACCATCTCCTGGAGTTCGATCTGAATCTCACTTTCTCTCACCTCCGGCCGGCTCTTCATCGCCAGTTCTACCGCCTTTTCAACATCCACAGGAACAATCTGGTATTTGAGATTACTGTCCACCGAAATGCTGTCACTCAGGTTTACTCCCAGGTTTTCTTTGAAAGTACGCACCTGCGAAGCATAGTCCACTCTCGCCATGTCATAGCTGTTGGCTGCTGCACTCAGGTCAACTTCCATCTGCAGGGCCTCCACCTCCCGGATCAAACCGGCCTTGAATTTACTCTGCGCAATGTTATAGGCTTCCTGTTGCTTTTCCAGGCTCTGCTTCGCAATATTCATACGCTCCTGGGTGGAAAGCATATTAAAGAAGTCCTGACTGATATCGTATACCAGGTTGAGCTCCTCACGCTTCAACTGCTTCATACTGAGTTCGTACCCCAGTCTTGCCTGTTGTTTGCTCATCAGGAAATTGTTAAATCCGAAAAAAGCCTCGATCGGCTGACGGAGACCGATGCTGGAGGTGAGCTGGGTATTCCGGTCGTTGGCATAATAGTCGACGAAGTTTTGCGCTCCTGTGCGAATATACAGGCTCCCGTCAGTTAGTAGCGGCTGACTGATATTAAGATAGGTGTTTAGCTGGTTTTGCCTGACGGGATAAAATGAAATCCCCGAACTGTCTTCCCATTGCCTGATGGTTTCGGAGTATGAAGGGAGAGTCATATCGAGACTCACATGGGTACGGTTCTGACTGATAGACGCTTTGAGGTTAAACACCGCCGACTTCAGATTCTGATTGAGTATCTGCATCCGGATACTTTTCTGCCGGGCCAGCAGGATACTGGTTTCAAGATCGAGACGATAGATCTCCTGAGCCGTTGAACTAACGGCTAATCCGAAAGTTGCCAGGCATATTACAGCCAGTTTAATGATGGAATGCATGGTAAAAGGGTTAGAGGTTAGAGGTTAGAGGTTAGAGGTTAGAGGTTATGATTAATTCAGATTTGGGGTATCGGAGGTGATCAGGCCGTCGCGGATGAGAATGATCCGTTTGCAGCAGGCCGCAATGTCCCTTTCGTGGGTGATCACCAGAATAGTATTGCCCTCGGCATGCAGTTGCCGGAACATATCCATGATCTCGATGCTGTTCGCGGTATCTAGTGCTCCGGTAGGCTCATCAGCCAGTATTATTCCAGGGCTGTTCACCAATGCCCTTGCGATGGCGACACGCTGCCGCTGCCCGCCCGATAGCTCCGTTGGCCGGTGGCGCATCCGGTCGGCCAACCCGACTTTTTCCAGAGCCTGCCGCGACAGGTTCATGCGTGTCAGCTTGTCGATACCGGCATACATCAGGGGAAGTTCCACATTCTCCAGTGCGGTCATCCGGGGAAGGAGGTTGAACGACTGGAATATGAACCCGATATGCTTATTCCTGATATCTGAGAGATCGTCATCGTTGAGCCCGGTAACATCAATCTGGTTAAACCTGTATATCCCCGAAGTCGGGGTATCCAGGCATCCCAGTATATTCATCAGGGTAGATTTTCCGGATCCGGAAGGTCCCATGATAGCGACAAACTCATTATGGGCTATTTGCAGGTCGATTCCCCGCAGGGCAGCCACTTCAACGCTGTCCATACGATAATCCTTAGTCAGGTTTTTAATGTCTATGAGCATTATGTTATGTCTTTATCGGGTTTTATTCATGACGGATCGATTCGATCGGACTCAGGTTGGAAGCTTGCTTAGCCGGGAGGTATCCGAAGGTGATTCCTACCAACACCGAAAAGCCGAATGCCAGCAAAATACTATAGAGGGTAACGGTGGTTTGCACCTCCGTCGCCCAGGCTATACCCAGGGAGAGTGAGATTCCCAGCACTACACCGATAATACCGCCGGTTATGCTGAGCACAATAGCTTCGGTTACAAACTGGCTCATGATATGCCTTTTCTTTCCCCCGATCGCACGGCGGATCCCGATCTCCCGGGTCCGTTCAAGCACCGAGGCGAGCATGATATTCATGATCCCGATGCCTCCCACGATCAGGGAGATAGCAGCGATGGAAGCCAGAAGAAGGTTATAAATCCGGGTCTCTTTTTCTTCCTGCTTCATCAGTTCATAAGGAACGATAATGCTGAAGTCATCGTTGTTGAAGTGACGCCGGCTGACCAAGCTCCGGATCACCGCGGCCGACGAAATCAGCTGTTCGGAGTTTTCAAGCTTGACGGTCAACTGTTTAACTTCGCTTGTCAGCGGGTTCGCTTTGGGAATTCGCTTGTTGAATGTTGAAAGTGGAATGTAGATATCGTTATTCAGGTCGCGGGATGCCAGTTCCCCGACGGTCTCGGTGAACAGGGCTTTGGGCTGCATCACCCCGACCACCTCAAACCATTGATCATCAAGCTTGACGCTCTGTCCCAGCGCTTCATCATACCCAAACATTTCCCGGGAAACATTGGCCCCCAGCACACAAACCTTCAATTGCCGGTCGTACTGGTCGCTCGTGATAAACTCACCCTTTTCGGTGCGGTAATTCAATACCGACATAATGGCCGGCGTAACACCGATGGCGGTGGCCTTTGCTGAGCGGTCGCCGTACTTCGCTTCTATTTTTATCTCACTTTGCGGGGCCACGCTCACCACACCGGGCACAACTTCACCGATCAGCTTCGCATCCTCGAGCGATAGTCCCTTGGAGAATTTCATCCGCACCTCCTCCAGTTCGGGATCGGTCATATCTTTATCGCGAACAATGATATTGCTGACCCCAAGGTCCTGGTATTTTGCGATCGCCTGTTTTTTGGTTCCCTCACCTATGGATATCATAGCGATCACTGAAGCGGTCCCGAAAATAATCCCCAGGATCGTCAGAAACGAGCGGAACTTATGGTCGATCAGCCCAAGAATGGCCTTATTGACATTTTCTTTAACCTGCATGGCTTAACTGGTTTTTTCGTTGAGAACTTTTTCGAAGGGAACGAGTGGCTGGCCCGGATTAACCTCGCCGTAGATGAGGGTATGATTGCTGTTTGACGGACCAACCCGGACCTCCGTTTTACGGATTGCGGCGCCCTTTTTAAGGAAGATAAAGTACTTCCCGTCTTCCTTGAGCAGGCAGTTATTCGGAACATACAAAGCATCTTCCGCCTCAAGGCATAAATACTCGCAACTGACCGTCATGCCCGGCTTCAGGCGCAGATCCGACTCCTCAATTTTCACTACAACTTTAAAAACTTTCTCTTTTTCCCGGGGCAGGCATATCCGGCTGATATCCGTTATCACGCCATGAAAGGGAATTTCAGGAAGCGCATCAAGCCTGACCATCACTTTCATGCCCATCGAGATCTTGGTAATATCGGCCTCATTGACAAACGTTCTGACCTTCATGTGAAAGATATCGGGTATCCTGCCGATCAACATTCCGCTATAAATGCGATCGCCCACCTTGATATTCCTTTGCGGCCACTCAAACATGCTGGAGGCTACCTGGAATAGTCCGTCCTTCGGGCTGGTGATCACCATTCGATTCAGGATTTCCTTTGCACCGGATAGTGCGGCCTCGCCCTGCATCACCTTAATTTTCTGGACCGTAAAATCATAATTATCCAGAACGGGTTTCCGCTCGAGCTGGCGTTTCACTTTATCCAGGCGGATGGTTGCCTGTTTGAATTCCAGTTCCTTGATCTTCCGCTTCTTCTCCGATTCAAACTTGCTTCGCTCAACCTCCAGTTTCTTCAGGTCATA
>JBBAAF010000158.1:0-8279 GCA_041658425.1 Bacteroidales bacterium
ATTGTTCGGTATTTTTAAAGGGACAAACCTTATTATTTTGCTGACTATGAATAAAATATTTACTGCAGAGTTATATTCTTCAATTTTTTTCTCTGTCCTTCTTCTTTCCTGCAACAAATTATCATGGCCTACATCGCCGGCGCCTGAACCCTATCCCTATGCAAAGGGTAGCTTCTCCGGCACACCGGTCCCTGAGTCACCCGATCCGCTGGTCGCTTACCGGTGGAACAATCCAAAAGCCACCAACGACCTGGAAATCTATACCCTTAAACCGGTACAGGTAACCTCGGATAATCCCGGTTCCTTTGATAACCTGGGATCACTTACAGGCAAATCTGCTGATGTCACAGTAAAGGGTACAGGTTCAATCAGGGTTGATTTCGGACAGGTTAATGCCGCCTGGCTGGAATTCGATTCAGATGATCGGAGCTGTAAAGTTGAAATGAGTATCAGTGAGTATAATCAGCCTGCCGTGGTTAATGATGGCGCCCAACACCGCTTTAAAACAATGGAACCGGTGAAATACGGAAATACATACCGGCTTCAACTCAACGATAAATTATATGAGGGCGTCAGATATGGCTGGATACATGTCCGGACATTCACAGCGCCCTGGCATATCAGCAATATCAGGCTGGTCTGCCAGATAAAACCTGCAAACTATGAAGGCAGTTTTACCTGCAACGATACCATGCTTACAAAAATATGGTACACAGGGGCCTACGGGGTGAAGCTGAACCTGCTTAAAGACTATTTCGGGGCAATCCTGATGGAAAGAAGCGACCGGTTTTCATGGACCGGCGATGCCTATACGTCCCAGGCTGCGTCGCTGGTAGCCTTTGGAAATTATGATTTTATTCTTACCAATATTAACCATACCGCCGACCAGAATAATGGAATACTTAGCTATTCTTTATACTGGATCCAAAGTCTGATCGATTATTATTGTTATACCGGTGACCGTGTAACCCTGATTAAATATATTCAAAATGCCTCAGAAAAACTCGACGAAGCCTATGGCCACTTTGGCACGAATCCTTCGTTGGGATATTACGGATCTGATGAACGGATAGGGGCAATGTTTGAAAACCCAAGCTGCCCTGAATCCCAGCAAGCCTATAAAATGCTGACCATTGAATCATGGCTCGATTTTGCCGGCGTCCTGGAGAAAATCGGCAAAAAGGAATTATCGGCAAAATACAGGAATTTTGCACAGGAGAAAATATCCGGCATCAAAAAGGACGGGAAGTGGTTTGAAACATTCGGGCTTCATGCCGCCGCTGATGCCATTAATGCAGGATTCACCAGTCCTGCTGAACAGGAGGAATTATACAAAAAAGATTTTTCCGACCGGGTAAACAGGATGTCGTTTTCTCCCTTTAACCAGTTCTTTATCATCTATGCCCTGGCGCGAATGGGAAAATACGACGATGCCATGAGCCTGATACGCGATCATTGGGGAGGCATGATCAATTACGGAGGCACTACTTTCTTTGAACTTTACCGACCTTCGTGGAACCAGGCCCTGGGTTACAACGATCCGCCCCCCAATAACCAGACTGGCTATGTCAGCATGTGCCATCCCTGGGGCGGGGGGGTAACAAAATGGCTTTCAGAACAGATATTGGGCATAAGGCCCATCATGCCGGGCTTCTCAACGTGTGAAATCATTCCCCATCTGGGACGTACCATTACACAGGTTGAGGGCACGGTGCCAACCCCTCATGGCACCATCAGTGCTGGTTTTAATACTAAAACAGGTAACTGCAAAATCTCCATTCCGCAAGGCGTAACGGCAAAGATTGGTGTTCCAAAGGTTGAAAAATTAATACAATCCATTGCCATCAACGGAAAAACTGCCTGGAACGGAAAGTATTCCCCGGTTACCGGTGTCGGCGGAGCAGAAGAGGATAAGGATTTTGTTTATTTTATTAACCTGCGGCCTGGTGCATATGACCTAAAGGTTGCCTATTCAGGGGAAACACCGGTTTATCAGGAACTTCCGTGGTTTTATCCGGTGAGTCAAATTGCCATGGATTCTACCACAGGCGGCAATTGGGGTGGCATATATGGTTCAGCTGGATATGTTCTGTTTGCTTATGATAATAAGAATGATATCAGGAAATTGCCGGATTTTGTTTCCGATCTGAAGTGCAATCTTAACCTGAATGTGCAATGGGCAGTAAATACTGATGATCCGCGTGCGCCATCCCGTTCGCCTAAAAACGGATTTCCCCGGAATGTTGGCGCGATATACACGCAAAATGCATCGCCAACCCTTCAAACCATGACCGTTGATATCAATCTGAAACAAGAACATCCCTATCAGGTAGCCCTCTATTTTGTGGATTGGGATAATCAGCACCGAAAGGTCGAAATAGAAATGTTCGGTCTGAACAACCGTGAAATCCTGGCACCCGTAAAAGTAGTGGGTGACTATTCAAAGGGTAAATACCTGATTTACCAATATAACAAATCGGTTCGTTTTCGCATCAATATGATAAACGAACCCAATGCCACCCTGAGTGCCATCTTTTTCGATTAACACAGCCTGATAACGAAAGGAGCATCAAATGAGAAAAATTTTATTTCTAATTGTGGTTTTTAATTTTATATGGATGGGCCGCGCGGAATCTCAGGAAAAGATAGCATCCGGGAGGCAAATTCCCATCCTGGCCTGGTATGGTATTCCGGCGGAAGAAACCACTTTAATCCGGTATAAGGAACTGAAAGAATCGGGGATAACACTCAATTTCAGCTCTTTCCCTGATGCCGGTGCCATGTCAAAAGCACTCGGTATTGCTCAGAAAGCGGGAATCAAAATGATCGTTTCCTGTCCGGAACTTAAAACAAATCCTGAAGAAACGGTAAAGCGATTTATGAACCATCCCGCGGTTGCCGGCTATATGCTCCGGGATGAACCCAGTCGTGCCGACTTTCCTGAACTCGGTAATTGGGCGAAAAGAATCCGTACCGTTGACGATAATCATTTTTGCTATCTGAATCTTTTCCCCAATTATGCCAACGAACAGCAGCTGGGTACTAAAACGTACAAGGAACATGTGGATCTGTTTATAAATGAAGTTCCTATACAGCTATTGTCTTTCGACCACTATCCCGTTATTGGCGACTCCTTAAGGCCTGAATGGTATGAGAACCTGGAGATTTTCTCAGAAGCGGCCCGAAAAGCCGGTAAACCATTCTGGGCTTTCGCGCTTGCTGTTGCACACGGCCCGTATCCCATTCCTACTGTGGCCCAGCTGAGACTTCAGGTTTACAGCGATTTGGCTTACGGTGCACAGGGTATTCAATATTTTACCTACTGGACACCACTTGATACCGTCTGGAAATTTAATAACGGTCCTATTACCCCCGAAGGCAAAAGAACCGGGGTTTACGACCGGATAAAAGTAGTAAACAAGGAAATTAAAGATTTGTCCGGTGTTTTCCTGGATGCCAGGGTTATTTCGATAGCACATACCGGCAGCACTATTCCTGCAGGAACAAAACGGTTGATAAAACTCCCTCAGCCGATCAAGGATCTTAAAACGGAAGGTACCGGAGCAGTTGTTTCGGTTTTGGAGAATGGTGGAAATTCTTATCTGGTTGTGGTAAACCGCGATTTCAGGAATACCATGAAACTAACCATCGTATGCGATACAAAAGTTAAAAAAGTATTGAAAGATGGTTCGATGGTTCCTGCAAATGCTTACGCGGGCACGATTTTAATTGACCCGGGTGATATTGCCATTTATAGGTGGTCCGGCGACAGCGAAATACTTTCCCGGCACATTGAAAGCAAGGATTTTCCTGCAATTGATGAAGCCTTTTTGCATGGATATGTGCACAATTTAGTCAATGAGGTCATTGACGGTCAATATATTCCCGCACTTACCATTCAATGTACGGATGAAAGTATTCATAAAGTAGAGGGACAATTAGAGGCCGGCCGAACCAGCTATTCAGTATGGACCAGGGATCTCTACTGGGGATTTCTTGGTTGGTCGCAGGCAGGCGATGACAACGTGCAGGACCTGATGAAATCATCGCTGCAATTACTGATTAAGGCAAAAAACAAAAATCAGGCAGTGGGACAAAGTAAGGTTTGGCCATTGAACGATGAGCGCTTTTATATTCCGCAAGCCTATACAACCGGACTTGTAATCGCCATGGATTTTTTCCCATGGTGCTCTGAATCTCAAGCTGATTTTCTTTCCCTGGCATACAACTACTGGAAGATGAGCGGCGACAGTACATTTATCGCATCTATCTGGAGTGAGATCGTGTATGTCACCCAAACACTCGAACTATTGGATACCAATGGCAATTCGCTGCCCGATGCGCTGTGGGGCAGCTATGATTATATGTGGCTTAAAACGAAATCTGAAGAGCCTCTGATGTGTGCAAAGACAAGCCTGGCCTATAGTTCTGTTGCCGGGCTTGCGCGAATGCTTGGCAGGGATGGATATGCCGCGCGCCTGGAAAAGCTGGCTGCAACAATCAAGGAAACCATGAGTCAGCCGGTTGAAAACGGCGGATTGTGGAAAAGCGAAGGCAGTGGAGGGTACTTTGTGCAAATGAGGAACATCGCCAAAGGCTCGGAAAAGACTGAAGATCTCTTCATCCCCTATGATAACCTGGTTCCCATATGGTGCGGCATGACAAGTCCTGAACAGGATAAGGCCATCTTTCAAAAGCTCGATATGGATTTTGATAAAATCTATAACCTGAAATATGGACCCATGTATTGCGCTCCGGCCGGCCATAGTGAGAAGAGTGTGATGGACTGCTCAAGCGTAACCTGGCTGGCATTTCTGGATATCTATCTGAGAGGGAAAAAGGGGTACGAAACTAACCGCGGTAGGATCTATAATTTGCTGATGCAACATTCCGGGGATTCCGGAAGAATTCTGTTCCCGGAAGGGGCCGGTGTATATGGCAGCCTCACCGGTGGAGCCGGAAGAAGCTGGGATAACGGAAATTTTTTCCACATGCTGGTTTGCGGAATATATGGAGTCGAGAAAAGCAAAGAGGGTATCCGCATTTCATCACCCAACCCGATCAGGGATCTGCCGCTGACTGAACTATTGAATATCAGATGGAAAAATGCAGTGTATAACATCCACTGGCAAGGACAGGGCAGCCGGATTGCTCAGATTTTATTGGATGGGAATGAAATAAAGCCTGAATCGGGTAATTTCATGCTCACCAGCGAAACCGGCATACATGACGTGAAGGTCATGCTGGGCACATAGCGATAATAGAACGATTGTCCGGAAAATTGCAGAAATAATAGTTGTTATGACATCAAGGGAAAGGGTACTGGGTGCATTTAATAGAAAGGGATATGATAGGATCCCCGTCAAGCATGAAGGAACTCCGGAGATCAACCAAATGATCATGGATCATTTTGGGCTGACCAACATGGAACAATTATTAAGGGTAGTCGGCGACGATTTTCGCTACGTTGAACCGGTTTATACCGGCCCTGAGCTAAGGACCTTTCCCGATGGAAGCATAGAAGGATATTGGGGAGAACGTTACAAGTATGCCGCCTTTGAGGGAGGAAAATACCTTGAGGCAAGCTATCTTCCTTTTGCCGATGTTGATTCGCCGGATGAACTGGATCGATCTCATTTTCCGCAGGCCGCCTGGTTTGATTATTCCACTATCAGGCAACAGTGCGAAAAAATCCTGGAACAGGGATATGCTGTATGTTTTGGCACGGCCGGTGACATGGATTTTATCAACAGCATTGCCCGGGCAAGAGGAACAGAAAAGGTTTTGATCGACCTGATAACCGATGACCCGGTTTACCTGGAAATAATGGAGGCCCGCTTCAGGTTTTACTATGAAATGCATGAGCAGGTGCTGCAGGCTGCCGGGGGACTGATAGATTTTACCCATATCGGTGAAGACCTTGGTACACAGAGCGCCCAGATTATCGATTTTGATACTTTTGAAAAACACTTTGCCCCAAAGTTTAAAAAGTATTTTGAAATGGTGCATCGTTACGGAGGCAGAACCATGATGCATATGTGCGGCTGTGCCAGGGCCTTTTTAACCCGGTTGATGGAACTGGGTCTGGATGTTTATGATGTTGTACAGCCCACCACCCCCGAAATGGATATTGCTGTTTTAAAAAAGGACTTCGGTGACCGTCTTACTTTTTGTGGTACGGTATGCGTTCAAAGCACCCTGGCATTTGGAACTGCCGAAGAGGTAACGATGGAGGTGGAGCGCCGGAAAAAACTATTCCCGGAAGGAGGACTATTTTTGGGTCCTACCCATGCTATCCAGGTAGGTACTCCCATGGAAAACATCCTTGCATTGTACCGCAGCGCCGGAAGTTTGATCGAAAATATCCAGAATTCAATCCGGGACATTCAGGATGGCGACACAGGAGATAAAATAAATATGTCAAAGCTTTTTTAAATGAAAACACTGCTATTATTTCTATCCATCGTTGTTTCTTCCTTTTTTGCATACGGCCAGGGACCGGAAGTGCAAAACCTGAAATGCGAGTACCTTATTGATCCTTTGGGGATTGATGTTACTGAACCCCGATTAAGCTGGGAAATTTCGGGCATGGTGCGGGATATCCGGCAATCAGTATACCGCCTCCTGGTTGCATCTTCCCGCATTATCCTTGATGCTGATAAGGGAGATCTCTGGGATACCGGGGAAGTATTATCCGCCCAGTCTCTTAATATTCAATATAAAGGGAAGCCGCTGGAAAGCCGCGATGTCTGCTACTGGAAGGTGATGGTTATCACGAATAAAGGGAAGTCCCGTTGGAGCGAACCCGCAAAATGGTCGATGGGCCTGTTGGACAAATCGGACTGGAAAGCACATTGGATTGGTTGCGACAAAGTATTCCCGGGGGAAAGTCCCGATTCTGTGTATTCAAGACTGGCAGCCCGGTATTTCAGGAAAGAGTTCAGGATCACAAAAAGAATAACCAGGGCAACTGCCTATATTTGTGGGCTGGGGTTGTATGAACTTTATCTGAATGGCAGGAAAATAGGCGATCAGGTACTTTCCCCTGCCTTGTCGGATTACTCCAAACGTGCATACTACAATACATTTGATGTATCCTCATTGGTTTCAACGGGCAAAAATACCGTTGGCATTATACTGGGCAACGGACGCTTTGTTAGTATGCGTCCCGGTGAGCCCGGCGTATGGAAAGAGGGCATTCCTTCCATTGCAAATTATGGTTTCCCTAAAGTGCTTATCCAGCTCGAACTGGAGCTGGCGGATGGTTCGGAAATAACCATTTCAGGTGATGAAACCTGGAAATTCACAGCGGATGGACCGATACGGGCCAATAATGAGTTTGACGGTGAAGAATATGATGCCCGGAAAGAGTTCCCGGGATGGGATAAGCCTGCATTTAAGGGTTCGGGCTGGTTGCAGGCTATGGAAGTAAAGCCACCCTGCGATAACCTGGTTGCCCAGATGAATCCCAATATAATAATTATGGAAACTATTAAGCCCGTTTCCATTAATCAAACCGATCAGGGTACTTATATCGTTGACATGGGCCAGAATATGGTCGGCTGGGCACGTATCAAAGCAAAAGGTGTAAGGGGCGAATCGGTAAAACTCCGCTTTGCTGAGCGGCTTAAAGCAGATGGCACGCTATATCTCGCCAACATCCGCAGTGCCAGGGTTACCGACATCTATACCATGAAAGGTGGGGATGAGGAAACCTGTGAGCCCCGCTTTGTGTATCATGGCTTCCGGTATGTTGAGATTACCGGTTATCCGGGCATACCTGATCTTTCATCAATTGAGGGCAAGATTATTTACGATGAGATGCCAACGATTGGCAGTTTTGAGACTTCCAATGACATGATCAACCGCATTTATGCAGCTGCATGCCGGACCATCAGGGGAAATTACCGCAGTATCCCCACCGACTGTCCGCAGCGTGATGAACGCATGGGCTGGCTGGGCGACCGGTCCGTCAATTCGTACGGAGAGAGCTTTGTTTTCGGTAATTCCAGGTTATATGCAAAATGGGTCACCGATATCGCTGATGCTCAAAAGCCATCCGGCAGCGTTCCCGATGTGGTGCCGGCATACTGGTCATTCTACAACGACAACATGACCTGGCCATCCTCGTTTATTTTCATTCCGGGCATGTTATATCAGCAGTTTGGTGATAAAGGTGCCCTTATGCAACATTATGGGGCTATGAAAAACTGGCTGCTTTATATGCGCAACAATTATATGCAGGATAATCTCCTCACGAGAGATACGTATGGCGACTG
>JBBAAF010000159.1:0-8265 GCA_041658425.1 Bacteroidales bacterium
CGGGCACAGCCCTTGCCAACATCACCATAACCGCAAACGACCACCACTTTTCCGGCAAGCATGATATCCGTAGCCCTCTTAATACCATCGGCCAGCGACTCCCTGCAACCGTAGAGGTTATCAAATTTTGATTTGGTCACCGAATCGTTCACATTGATAGCCGGAAACATCAGTTTACCCTCTTCCAGCATCTGGTAAAGCCGGTGAACCCCGGTAGTGGTCTCTTCTGATACTCCTCTGATCTCCTTAACCCAACGTGTCCATTTGCCCGGTTCCGAAGCCACTGATTCATTCAGACAGTTCATCAGGGTTTTGAAGTCTTCCTGCTGCTCTGAAGCCTCATCAATATTAATGCCGTTAGCTTCAATTTCCACTCCCTTATGGACCATGATGGTTGCATCGCCACCGTCATCCACAATGAGGTTAGGGCCTTTACCACCGGGAAATGATAAGGCTTTCAGTGTACACCACCAATATTCATCAAGGGTTTCGCCTTTCCAGGCAAAAACCGGGATTCCTGCAGCCGCAATGGCCGCAGCAGCATGATCCTGGGTGGAAAAAATGTTACAGGAGGCCCATCTTACCCTGGCACCCAGTTCAACGAGTGTCTCTATCAATACGGCCGTTTGAATGGTCATATGCAATGATCCGGTAATACGGGCGCCGGCCAATGGTTTCGACGGACCATATTTTTTCCGCAATGACATGAGTCCGGGCATTTCGGCTTCGGCCAGGAGGATTTCCTTACGGCCCCATTCGGCGAGCGCCATGTCGGAAACTTTGTAATCTGAAAATTGAACACTTTGTGAGATCATGACTATAAAATTAATTCAACAGTTAATACTTTTCCAAAATTTTCATCGAAGCCTGACGATCGAGTGACAGCTGCGCCGTCAGTTCGCCGAGGCTGTCAAATTTCATTTCGTCGCGCAGACGGGATATGAAACGAACCTTGAGCGTTTCATTGTATAAATCATCTGAAACATCAAAAAGGTGAACTTCAATTGTTTTATGAGAATTATCCTCAATAGTCGGCCTGATGCCGATGTTGAGCATCCCTTGATACCAGTTCCCTTTCCAGTCCACGGTTACCGCATATACGCCATCGGAAGGAATTTGTTTAAAACTCTCGAGGCATTCAATATTTGCAGTCGGAAAACCGATAGTATTGCCGATCCTGTTGCCGCGAACCACCTTTCCGGTGATAAAATAGGGGTATCCCAGCAAATTATTGGCTGATTGCAGATCACCCGACAGGAGGCAAGTGCGGATAAGCGTAGAACTGATCCGTGCCTCATTATCGGTATGGGTTTCAAGGCGAATAACCTCAAACCCGTTAACTTTTCCGGAACTCACCAGAAGATCCAGGTTACCGGAACCGCCGGAACCGAACCTGAGATCATCGCCTACTACAATCACACCAGGCTTAATATACCGGTTGAGAAAATCATCCAGGAACTGATCGGCGGATTGACCCGCGAATTCAGCAGTAAAGGGGACGATCAGCAGATGATCAATTCCAAGTCCGATGAGCATTTCCGTCTTTTCTTCGAGGCTGGTGAGCAATTTGAAATCGGGACCCGCTTTTCCCAGAACTATTCTTGGATGCGGCCAGAAGGTGACAACCAAAGTTTGCGAATGGGATCGCGCGGCAAGGTCCTTAACCCGGGCAAGCAGATTCTGATGTCCACGGTGAACACCATCAAAAATTCCAATGGAAACAGCTGGCCGGATTAGCTGAAGTGAACGGGAGTCGGTATGAACTTGCACGCAGGTTAAATTTCAGCAAAAGTAAAAATTTTCAATACATTTGGACGTTTAATCTCTAATTCAGATGGACTTGAAAACAATCAAAATAGTTGCCGCAGGATTGTTGGTTTTTGCAGGATGTGCCCAGCAGGCGGATTTTACGATCAATGGAAAATTGACAGGGGCGGTTAAAGATTCTTTGGTTTTGGAAGAGATGACCGAAAAATCCCTTGAGATGCGGTCATCCATTATTACAGATGCAGACGGATCTTTCAACTATTCGGATACTGCAGGTAGCCCGGGATTGTTTTTTATCCGGACCAATCAGAATGAATACATTACGCTGATGGTATTGAGCGGTGAAAAAATCACCGTTACTGCTGAAAAAGGAAGAATAAACGAAACACTCAGGATATCCGGATCGCCTCAATCAGAACTGGTTATGGAACTGAACAAGGAACTGATCAAAGCCACAGACAAACTCGATTCCCTGGGCAAGCAATACCAGGAGTTGAAGGGTCATGGAAATGACCCGCAGGTGGACACCTGGGTTCAGGGAGAATATGGAAAGCTGGTTGAGCAGCAGCGGAGTTTCATCAGGGCCTTTATTGAACGGCATGTCGCCGAACCGGCCAGTCTGCTTGCACTTTCGCACCAAATCGGTCGGCAATCGGTATTGAATGGAAGTGCTGATTTTGACCTGTTTGAAAAAGTTGATGCCCGGCTATACAAGAAATATCCAAAATCGATTCTGATTTTGAATTTACATAAATACGTGGAAGCCATGCGGCCGCAGATGGAATCGGTTCAGTCACAGGATAAAACCACCGGAAGCGGTTCCGTTGCTCCGGATATCTCTTTGCCCGATCCGGATGGGAAAACTCAAACGTTATCTTCCCTGCGGGGTAAAATTGTGCTGCTGGATTTCTGGGCAGGATGGTGCGGTCCATGCAGGCGTGAGAATCCCAATCTTGTTGCGGCTTACGCCAAATACCACGATAAGGGGTTCGAAATCTTCCAGGTGTCGCTCGATAAAACCAAACCGGAATGGCTGGCGGCTATCAGGCAGGACGGGCTGAACTGGATACATGTGAGCGATCTGAAATTCTGGAACTCACCGGTGGCCCGACAGTATGGAATTGAGTCAATCCCTGCCAATTTTCTCCTCGACAAGGAGGGTAAAATAATTGGCAGTAACATTCGCGGTGCAGCCCTCGAACAGGAACTGGCCAAATTGTTTCGCTAAAATTGAAAAATCAAGGCTTAATATATTTCTTGTCGGACGCCCATTTGGGTACACCTGACCATCAAAGCAGCCTCAAGCGGGAAAAGATGCTGGTGGCTTTTCTCGACGAGATTAAAGATTCAGCATCTGACATATTCTTAATGGGTGATCTCTTTGACTTCTGGTTTGAATATAAGAGAGTGGTACCCAGGGGATTTTCCCGGATTCTCGGAAAGATTGCCGAGCTGTCTGACCGGGGGATCCGGTTGCACTATTTTACCGGGAATCATGATAGCTGGATGTTTGATTACCTGACCGAAGAGACCGGCATCAGGCTGTACCGGCATCCGACTGCCATTACGCTGAATGACAAGCACTTTTTCCTGGCCCATGGTGATGGCTTTGATGAAAAAGATCATACTTTCCGGCTGTTAAAATGGATTTTCACAAACAGATTCCTTAAGTGGGCCTTTGCACGCCTTCACCCGAACTTCGCCTTCTGGATAGCCAATGGCTGGTCGAAGCACAGTCGGATTATTCATGGAGCGGACCCCTTCAGGGAAGAAAATGAACCGATCGTTCAGTATGCCCGGAAATATCTCGAGAACCAGGGATATGATTATCTTGTTTTCGGTCACCGCCATTGCCCCGTTGATTATCCGCTCAACGATCATACACGCCTGTTTATTCTTGGCGACTGGCTGAGCCACTTCAGTTACGCCGTGTTTGACGGGGAATCATTACAATTAAAACACCTGACCCCATGAAACGCGTAGAGACGCATCACATGCGTCTCTTGTGATGCGTCTCTACATTAAATTCGGTGAGGAGACGCATGTGATGCGTCTCTACGATTTTACCTCTTGATACGCATGCTGTAGAATGAGCGGTAAACAAATACCAGGGCGATGACAAAGAAGACCGCTCCGATATAGGGTGCGAAGTTTGTTCCGCCGCTATCTTTTGCGTGCAGGGTCATCTCGATGGAGATTTCGGCAGCCAGCAATCCAAACAGTGTGGAGAACTTGATGATCGGGTTGAGCGCAACCGAAGAGGTATCCTTGTAAGGATCGCCTACCGTATCGCCAACTATGCAAGCCTCGTGCAGCGGAGTTCCTTTTTCTTTCAAATCAACCTCTACCACTTTTTTAGCATTATCCCAGGCACCACCGGCATTAGCCATGAACATGGCCTGAAACAATCCGAATACTGCAATCGAGATCAGATAAGCGACAAAGAAATTCGGGTTAAAGAATGCAAACGCCAGGGTAATGCAGAAGAGAACAATGAAGATATTCCACATCCCTTTTTGTGCATATACCGTACAGATTTTCACAACTGCAATCGAGTCATTGATATCGGCCTTAGCCTTATCCAGATTAATGGTTTTCTTGATAAACTCAACGGCACGATAGGCTCCGGTAGTTACCGCCTGTATAGAGGCGCCTGTAAACCAATATATTACAGCTCCACCAGCGATGAATCCCAAAATAACAGGTGCATCGGTCAAACTAATACTCAGCATTCCAACCTTGTTAAGAATAAGGATAATACTGAATATCATGGTAGTAGCGCCGATTACAGCGGTACCGATCAATACCGGTTTAGCGGTAGCCTTAAAGGTATTGCCTGCCGAGTCGTTGGCTTCGAGATAATGTTTACCTTCCTCAAAATTCGGATCAAATCCGAAGTCTTTTTTGACTTCAGCATGAATTCCGGGGATCTGTTCAATCTGCGAAAGTTCGAAAACGGACTGGGCGTTATCGGTAACCGGTCCGTAGCTATCGACAGCAATTGTGACTGGTCCCATGCCGAGGAAGCCGAATGCCACGAGTCCAAATGAGAAGATGCTGGGGTATGACATGATGGTATCCAGGCCCAGGCTGGAAATCCGGTATGCTGTAAACATAAGTCCCATCATAACCATTCCTTTCCAGAAGGCCGAGAAATTGCCGGCAACCAATCCGGACAGGATATTAAGAGACGCACCGCCTTCGCGGGTAGCGCTTACAATTTCGCGAACGTGGCGTGAATTTGAGCTTGTAAAAGCTTTCGTCAGTTCAGGGATAATGGCAGCAGCAGCGGTTCCGCAACTGATAATGGTTGCAAGTTTCCACCAAAGTCCTTCGCCCAGGGTGTTCTGAAGAAGAAGCCAGCTGGCGAGGTAAGTCATGATGATTGAAATCACCGAAGTAATCCAGATCAGGGATGACAGAGGATTTTCGAAATTAAATTCTTTTGATTTGCCGTATTTATTGCGGTTGTATACCTGGTTGATTCCATAGGACAGCATAGAAGTAACCACCATCAAAAGGCGCATGGCAAATATCCAAACGATGAGGGAAGCCTGGAAGTCAACTTTCATGATAGCCAGAACGATAAAAGAGATCAGTGCGACACCGGTAACTCCGTAAGTTTCAAATCCATCGGCAGTCGGCCCCACACTATCACCGGCGTTATCACCGGTACAGTCGGCAATTACACCCGGGTTGCGAGGGTCATCTTCCGGAAGGTTGAAAACGATTTTCATTAGGTCGGCACCGATATCAGCGATCTTGGTAAAGATTCCGCCGGCAATACGCAGTGCACTGGCGCCCAATGATTCACCTATGGCAAAACCAATGAAACAGGCACCGGCAGAGTCACCGGGAACGAAAAGCAAAATGGACAGCATCATGATCAGCTCAACACAGATCAGCAGCAGGCCGATGCTCATACCCGACTGAAGGGGAATTGAACCCATTGCGAAGGGTTTCCCGCGGAGGGAAGCGAAGGAAGTCCGGCTGTTTGCCAGTGTATTGATACGGATTCCGAACCAGGCAACACCATATGAACCCAGGATCCCAAAAACCGACCACATTAATATCATGGCGACCCTGCCCAGTTTCATTCCACTGAGGGCCAGAAAATAGTAGGCCATGATCACGGCTATCAGTCCGAAAAGGATCATAAGAAAGCGACCCTGTTGCAGAAGATAGGTTTTGCACGTCTGGTAAATAGTATTGGAAACGTCGAGCATGGATTTATGTGCAGGCATTTTACGGATGCTGCGGAATTGCATAAATCCGAAATAGAGGCCCAACAGCACGACTACCATGCCATAAAATAGCAGATCCCATCCTGTGAGAGCGCCGTTAAAGAATGTAACGTTCTTAAGATCAGGGATTTTAAGATCCGCTTCACCGGCAAAAACAGTAGCCGGAATAAGCATTAGCATTCCAAGGATTAATTTAATTTGTTTCATCATGGATTTAGTTTTTTTGCAACGCTAAAAGTACGTATGTGGTTTGGAAATGCAAAGGTATCCTACTTTTTAAAAAGGGCTGGATTCACTTCGGTGGTGGCATCAATTTGATCAACCTTGATATCAATCAGTTGGTCAGCCACGTGTTGTTTCATGCTGAAAGGGAACTTAACCCCGCCGATTTCGCGATAATCTCCGAAATCGGTAATGGATTCCACTGTCTGTGATTGCGATTCTGTACGGCTGATTTTGCGGATTTTTAGTCCCGAGCTAATTTCATAATATTCAGTATCAACTGTTCCTGAGGGATAAACGACCTTCAGTCGGTAAGCATTATGTCCATCTATCGCTTCAATTCCCTCGATGGTTGTTTGAAAACCGGGTGTAAAATAGATCAGTTCGGGAAACAGCATCTGAATGCTCATTGGAGTCGTGGATGTTTGAGGCCAATTATCTCTCAAATTAGTCCCTTTCAGCATTATGCCCCCCACATATCCCGGTCGAGAGTCCGGTAATTCACAGCCTCGGCCAGGTGATGCGGTTTGATGGCAGGACTGCTCTCGAGGTCGGCAATGGTTAATGACACCTTCAGGATACGGTCATAAGCGCGTGCCGACAAGCCCAGCCGTTCCATTGCCTGTTTTAGAATCAGCCGTCCGGGTTCATCGATCCGAACAAATTTCCGCATCTGGCGTGATGACATTTGTGCATTGCAGTAGATACCTGACAAGTCCAGGAATCTCTTTGATTGAATCTCGCGGGCCTGGATGATCCTTTCACGAATTCTGGTGCTGGGTTCAGCAAGGGGCAGTTCGGCCAGTTTATCAAAACTAACGGGCACTACCTCGATATGCAGATCGATCCGGTCGAGGAGCGGCCCCGAGACCCGGCTCAGGTATTTCTGCACATGGCCATTCCCGCAGGAACACTTTTTATCAGGGTGATTAAAGAATCCGCACGGGCATGGGTTCATCGAAGCCACCATCATGAAACTGGCCGGATACTGGATGGCGTACCGGGCCCTCGAGATGTGGATTACCCGGTCCTCAAGCGGTTGACGGAGCACTTCGAGCACTGACCGCTTAAATTCCGGCAATTCATCCAGAAAGAGCACACCATGATGGGCCAGGGATATTTCTCCCGGTTTTGGGACGGATCCTCCCCCAACCAAAGCAATGTCGCTGATCGTATGGTGAGGAGAGCGGAATGGCCGGCGGGTTATCAGCGTTGCATTGGCACCGAGTTTCCCGGCTACCGAATGAATACGGGTGGTTTCGAGGGCTTCCTGCATCGAGAGCGGGGGCATGATCCCCGGAAGCCGCTGGGCAAGCATTGTTTTTCCGGCGCCGGGAGGCCCAACCATTAATACATTATGTCCGCCCGCAACAGCCACCTCGAGTGCCCTTTTTACGTTTTCCTGTCCCTTTACATCCTGAAAATCGGATTCAAACTGATTGTATTGACGCTGGAATTCGGCAACGACATCTATCCTGACCGGCTCAGGCCGTTCGCCACCAGTAAAAAAAGAGATCACTTCGGAAAGGGTATTCATGCCGTACACATCCAATCCTTCCACTACAGCGGCTTCCCGGGCATTAACCATGGGGATAATGATTCCCTCGAAACCCTCCTCTTTGGCTTTCATGGCCATCGGCAAAACTCCGGTAACAGGCTGTAGGCCACCATCCAGGGATAGTTCGCCCATCATGACAAACCGATCAAAATCATCGGTTTTCAACTTTTCATTGGCCCCAAGGATACCAACAGCCAAAGGGAGGTCATAGGCAGAGCCCTCCTTGCGCACATCAGCCGGGGCTAAATTGATGACGACCCTTTTTCCGGGCCATCGGTAATCGAGCGTGCTCAGCGCTGCCACAATTCGTTGCTGGCTCTCGCGGATGGCATTGTCGGGCAATCCGACCAGAAAATAACCGATCCCTTCACTTACCTGGACCTCCACGCGAATGGTGCTCGCCGAGATCCCAAATACAGCACTTGCAAAAGTACGTACCAACATAGTTATTTATTTATAGTAATATAGATGCAG
>JBBAAF010000160.1:0-8254 GCA_041658425.1 Bacteroidales bacterium
CGGTATTCATACGGTTAGCATGGATGCTTCCAGCCTGCCGAAAGGGAATTATTTTATATGACTGGTTTCGGACGGACAAGTTCTGTCGAAACCGGTTGTGCTGCAATAAACAGACATTACACAGAGACGGATGATCATCCGATAAAATGGTAAAAAGAGGCTGCCTCACAAACGAGGCGGCCTCTTTTTGTTTTAGTTAATGTTTGTACCCACTCTACACATTCTTACAATTCAGATGCAGAAACCCGCATCCTGAAAGTCCTCCGAGATAAAACAGTCAAAATGTTTTTCTTTAGTGAAGCCCATAGTAAATAAGGTATAAGTTAAGAACTGGGTGCTTCCTTCGGAGTTTGGATATTTTAGCTCCTAATATATGTTATCCTTAATACTAACGTTCAATAAAGCTCCGTTTTTGTCATCTATGTTTATTATTATTTCCTCTGGACTCTTATCCATTCCCGATTCACGATTCGCACAAGAAGCCAGAAGGACAAATAGAATGCTGGTAACAGTAATAATAGTAATTGGATATTTCATAATGTAAATGGCTATTTAGTTGAGATTTTGGTTTTGTTTCTGGATGTTTGATATACAATGTTTTTAAAATCCTTTTCTAAAATATGCTCGAATTCTACTAAAATAGATTTCATTCAATTCTGGATACTCATCGGATAAAAAAACAAATTGAATCTTAAGTTTTTCATCCAATAAGAGAAAAAAGGGTGTCTTCTTTATGTCTGAGTGTTTGAGAGACTGATAGTCCCGAATCGTATCAAAGTGTTCATTTTAAAAGTTTAATTAAGACTTCCTTCATATTAACCCAACTTATTCATTAGAAATATGAAACGGGGGTAACAAATTGGACACCTTTGCAAATAATCCCTCCAAATGCTGTCTTCGTTTTTGTTGGGCCGAAAGTTTCATTGTCGTTTTCCGACCCTTTTTTACCGGATAACCTCCTTTTTCTTATAGAAAATATCAACATCATAATAATTTTACAAATTTCCTAAAGGTATGTAAAACAAAATTCCTGAATATCAGGATTGTGTAAACTGCAGGGTTGACTGTGTAGTTGGTAACTTTTCAAGGATAACTGGTATTTAGTATGAATAAATAATGAAACAGCTTCAAAAAGGGGCTGTCTCAAACTGGCAGCCTCCATTTTATTGATCCAGTCGGAGCAGCATCCACTTATTGAACAAAACGCCTTCCAGCACATTCTGTATGCAAAGGTTCAAGCCGATGAACTATCGTATAAAAGCTTTGTCGGGGAGTTTTCAGGGTTTCTCTTTTCATTGCATTGGATAAAGAGCAAGGCAAATGCACTATATATCAATATTTTGTAAAGCTTCATTTTTAATATTATTCCATTGGTTTGAGATGTTAAATTTATTAGGATTTTTACGTCTTTACTTCTTACACTATCGATTAAACAATTTGCCTTTTCAATCGTACAAGGATCTATAAAATTACAAACGAATAAATTAAAACACATTATGGCATCAATCACCTTAAAGGGAAATCCCGTCAGTACTATTGGATCTCTTCCCAAAGCCGGTCAGCAATTGTCGGATTTCGACCTGATCGCGAACGATTTATCACATGTTTCTCTCAAAAATTTTGCAGGCAAAAAACTGGTATTGAACATTTTCCCGAGCCTGGATACCGGTACTTGTGCCGCTTCGGTAAGAGCATTTAATAAAGCTGCTGCCGGACTTAAAAACACGAAAGTTTTGTGCATTTCACGTGATCTTCCGTTTGCCCAGGCCCGCTTCTGCGGAACCGAAGGTATTGCCAATGCCATTACACTTTCTGATTTTGCAACCGGTAAATTCGGCAAAGATTACCAGGTCGAAATCACCACCGGCCCCATGGCCCATCTGCTCTCCCGCGCAGTAATCGTAGCCGATGCCAACGGTAAAGTTTTATATTCCGAACAGATTTCTGAAATCGTGAACGAACCCGATTACGAAGCAGCTTTGGCAGTATTGTAGTTAGTTATTATCGGTTGTCGGTTGTCTCGCCAAAGCTTTCACTCGTCACGCGTCACGCGTCACGGAAAGATATGGGAATAACGCCTATCTTTGAAAGATGCAATACAATCCAATCGCGATATTCTTCGATAAGCTGGCACAGGTTATCGACAGCAAAGAGCTTATTAAACTGATCGTCAGCAATCAAAAAAATAAATCATCCGACCTGCTTAGTATCATTGTTACCATTGCGCAGCTGAAACGCGGATACCGGCTGAATTTTGTCTATCGGCATGCTACTAAAGATATTACTAAAAACTTTGAGTTTGCCGAAGGTATGGAGTTGGTGAAAAAGGCCCTGGCGACTGATTTTAATAATGCCGACCTGTTTTCCAACCACGAAAACGTGACGCTGGTTACAACTCCCGCCGGAAAAGTCAAGATGAGCACTCATGAACCTACTTTACAACCAGTTACTGCATTCCATCACGATAGGATAAAAGCACGGCTGATCAATACCGTCGGAAATATTTATTTGAGAGAGCTGGGAATTACCAATGCCAATTGGGAAGTCAGACGGGAAATGAGCGATAAATATAAGCAGATTAACCGGTACATCGAACTGATAGAACCTGAAATTAAGGAACTTGCACTACCTTCTGATTATCATGTTGTTGATATGGGGTCAGGCAAAGGGTACCTGACATTTGCCCTCTATGATTATCTCGCAAATAGTTTGGGGAAAATCCCCGTAATGACCGGTGTGGAATTCAAGGAAGATTTAGTTAAATCCTGCAATTTAATTGCGGAAAAATCAAAATTCGATCATTTAAATTTTATTTCCGGCACCATAGAAAAGGTTGAATTAAATAAAATCGATATTTTAATTGCCTTGCATGCCTGCGATACTGCCACTGATGATGCTATTTTCAGAGGTATTACATCCAATGCTTCATTAATTGTTTGCGCTCCATGCTGCCATAAACAAATCAGAAAAGAATTAAATGTGACCAATGAGCTGAATAATATTGTGAAATACGGGATTTTAAAGGAGCGCCAGTCCGAAATAATTACGGACACCATCCGCGCCATGATCCTGGAAGCATTTGGTTATAAAACTAAAGTCTTTGAATTCATCTCAACCGAACATACCCCCAAAAATGTGATGATAGTTGGCCGGAAAACAGCAAAAGAAAACCCTTCTAAAGAGAAGATTTTTAATGAAATCGCCGACATTAGGGCCGTTTTCGGGGTAGAGAAGCATTATCTGGAGGAATTGTTAAAAATTTCGTAGAGACGGATCACATCCGTCTCTGATGATCACCAGAGACGGATGTGATCCGTCTCTACGCCCTCACGTCTACCCCTTATTCTCCGACGTGCTGTGAAAAACCAATGCTGGATATACTTCCCGTGTAACTTTGAAGTGCCATTCGCTTTCGGCCATAAATACCGGACGGTCATCTTTGTCGAAAGTAATATGCTGGGCGTTGATCGACAGGAACTTGGTGATCCGGGCCTTGTCTTTGGATGTGAACCAGAAAGCTTTAAAATACCGTAATGGCTGAAATGAACAGGATGCCCCGTACTCATGCAACAACCTGAACTGTATCACCTCAAACTGCAATTCTCCGACGGTTCCGATAATCTTGATGTTTCCCGGCTGACGGATAAACAACTGAGCCACCCCCTCATCTGACAATTGCCTTACACCCTTCTCTAACTGTTTGGTCTTGAATGGATTCTTGTTGATCAGTTCTTTGAATATCTCCGGCGAAAAGCTCGGAATACCTTTAAATGAAAGCTTTTCCCCTTCGGTTAAAGTGTCTCCGATCTTGAAATTTCCTGTATCATACAAACCAACAACATCGCCCGGGAAAGCTTCCTCCACAATGCTCTTTTCGTTGGCCATGAAGCTGGTCGGACTCGAAAAGCGCAATTTTTTATCTAAACGGGTATGATAAAAAAACTTATTCCGCTCAAACCTCCCCGATACCACCCGGCAAAAAGCAATCCTGTCGCGATGCTTGGGATCAATATTCGCATGAATCTTAAAAACGAATCCGGTGAAATCATTTTCCTCCGGTTTCACCTCCCGCATATCCGTAAACCGCGACAGTGGCGCGGGGGCAATCGAAATAAAAGTATCGAGCAATTCCTTTACCCCGAAGTTATTGATAGCACTGCCAAAAAAGACCGGCGCCAGATAGCCCTCGCTATACAGCTCCCTGTCGAAAGGCTCATAAGCGCTGTCAATTAATTCGATATCTTTCCTGAGATGGTTGGCCGAATCGGCGCCCACCCTCTTGTCGAGTTCCGGACTGGCCAGATCGTCAATGGTAAAATTATCATCGGAGATCCGGGTGATATGCGGAGTAAACAGTTGCAGATGCTTGGTAAACAAGTTATAAACACCTTTAAAACCCGCACCCATTCCAATGGGCCAGGTAAGCGGCCGGGTGTGAATGCTCAGCTCTGTCTCGATAATATGCAACAAATCATACGGATCGATTCCCTCGCGGTCGAGTTTGTTGATGAAAATGATCACGGGAGTATGCCGCATCCTGCACACTTCCATCAGTTTGCGGGTCTGCTCTTCAACCCCCTTCACGCAATCAACCACCAGGATCACACTGTCGACAGCCGTTAAGGTACGGTAGGTATCCTCAGCAAAATCCTTGTGACCGGGAGTATCGAGAATATTGATTTTGAAACCGTCGTATTCAAAACCCATCACTGAGGTAGCCACAGAAATACCGCGTTGCTTCTCGATTTCCATAAAATCGGAAGTTGCGGTTTTGCGGATCTTGTTCATCTTTACAGCACCTGCTGTTTTGATGGCTCCACCGAATAAAAGGATTTTTTCCGTCAGGGTAGTTTTTCCGGCATCGGGGTGGCTGATGATCCCAAATGTTCGTCTTCTGCTGATTTCTTCTTGATTCAAAGTATTCTGATAGATTGATCGCAAAGGAACGAATTTTCGGGCTGATGGGCAAATGAGCGGATGTCAGTATTGCTATATCCATGGCGCTGAATTTATTAGATTCGAATTCAGAATTGTCGAGTAGGCCGGGGCATTGCAACAGTTGCGCGCTCAGCTCGGTCGGGTGCGTCTCCCTTTCCTTGCTGTTCGCTCGTGGCGCACCCGAATTCCGAGGTGGAAGATTCAGGTAGGGGCGTACCCTTGCGGTCGCCGGTATCGTAAGGGCTGGCCTTCAGCGCGAGCCCAGTCATCAGAACCTTCAGGGTCCTGCAAGGGCCATACCTTGAGTAACCACCGGTGGCGGAGCAAACCGGAGAACAATATAGTGTACGGAGTATTCAGGAAGTTTTCAGACGAGCAAAACTGATGGCCTGCATTCGTCGATTATTAGTCCATTTGACATTCTGGATATTGGGAAATAGATTATTTTTATAGGCATGGAATTGACATACAACAAGCCTGTTTCGTTTAACCCCGGAATCCGGCTGCCTAACGCAATGCGAATATTCACTCTTGGCTGCTTGTGTAAGAAGACCGTATAACTCGTCAAATATGTTTAAAATTGCAACAAATAAAACGAAAATAAAGGAATATAATAAAATAGAAAATGGACGCAAAACCTATTGATATATTAAAACCTCGCAGACGATATTATAGTGATGATACCGGATTGGATTCTTGCCCCGAATGTGGGGCTAATTTAGTAAACCAAAGTTGCACTATAATACTTTGTGCAAAATCGACAACCGATGAGGCAGAATTTATGACAAACCTTAATGGAAGCCTATTTTGCGAAAATTGTCCAACGGCACCTTGAAATGGGTACCGATGAAAATCCCATAATTGTAGTTCCCTTTTTACCTGATTTACATACAGCTACAATTGTTTCGGAAAAGAAACCAGGTCGAAATGAGCCTTGTATTTGCGGTAGCGGATTAAAATATAAAAAGTGCTGTGGTAAGGGGTAGATAAACATCATACCCAAATGGTTTGTTCAAGTGTTTTTTACGGAAAGCTGAATAATTTTGATAATTTCGGTCAAAAAAACTAATGATACCATGAATACCTATCAGATTCGAATCTCCCTGAGAGGATCAAAGCCCAAAATCTGGAGACGGCTATTGCTGCCGGCAGATTTATTATTACCTGATTTTCATAAAGTTATTCAAACTGCAATGGGTTGGGAGAATTATCATCTGCACCACTTTGAGAAGGATCGGACATTTTACACGGTCAAGTTAAAAGACGACTTCTCTTGGGGGATGATGAACAATGTTAACTATCGCAAAACAAAGATCTCCGATTTACTCAATCAGGAAAAAGAGAAGATTGTCTATGAATATGATTTTGGTGACAGTTGGACGCATGAAATACTACTCGAAAAGATCCTGCCGTATGATGACCAATACAAGAAACCCGCTTGTATTGCAGGAAAAATGAATTGTCCTCCCGAAGACTGCGGAGGTATGTGGGGGTATTTGGAAATGGTCGAAATTCTGAAACAACCCGATCATGCTGAGTATAACAATATTACAGATTGGCTCGAAGATGAGTTTGATCCTGAATATTTTGATCTCGAAGAGGTCAACAATTTACTCAAACTTAAAAACTTCGGCTGCGCTTAGTGATAACTGCCCCCAACCAATAACTTAGCCCCAATACAATATACCCGGCACCAGATACCCGATAACCGAAATCCGAAACACTTATCCCATGATTGAAGAACTTAACAAATACGCGGAAAAGCTCATGAATGAGCAAAATAACCTGCCTATTCCTGAATTTGAAGGTTACTCTCCTTATGAAATGCACCGGTTACTTGAAGCGGCATTCGGTGAGAAAAGTCCTGTTCAATTAGCTAAACTATCCTCTGCTGATTACCGGCAAATCCCGATTCTCAAGCCGATCCGGTATTTGGCGGAAATAATGAATAAGCATGGGGAACTGAAGCTTACCGCTAAAGGATTTCTTCCAACAAAGGTGGTTGCCGAGGTTTACGACCAGGGATTTATGGATGATGATATTTCACGTTCGCCACGTCCTAAAATATTAAAAGAAGCAGACTCGGTCACCGTAAACCTAACCCGGATCTTGATGGTTCTGGGTGGTATGGTTAAAAAGAGAAATAACAAACTGAGCCTGACAAAATCGGGGCGTGATTTATTATCCGATGATGCGGAATTATTGAATCAAATGATCAGGATTTATGGCTACCGGTTTAATTGGGCCTATTTTGACGGGTATGGTGAAAATCAAATCGGACAGCTGGGTTTCGGGTTTTCACTTATTTTGCTTTATAAATACGGAAACCAGAAAAGGCTCGATTCTTTTTATTCTGACTGGTCTTCGACAGTTTGAGCCGTGTCGAAAATCGTAACTATCACATAATCAATAGTTAAGTATTTTTATTTTGATAAAATTGTTTCAAAATAGTGCCAAATTATTTGCAAAATAATTTGCCTAAAATATTGTTAGATAAGATAATAAATTTGTAATTTAGTAGTGCAAATATCTAACAGCTATGTTTGTTCGAGTTAAAACCGTTGGGATTTACCAGTATCTGCAAGTGGTTGAGAGCTTTCGGGTCAATGGTCAGTCCCGCCAACGAGTGATCGGAACCATCGGCCGTATGGACGTACTGGCTGATAATGACAATGTTGACTCATTAGTTCGTTCTTTAAGCCGTTATACACGGGAAGCTTCTCTGGTTATCACCGGACGAAGCCAGCTCAATGCCTCTACCCTTCGGATAGGTGCTCCGCTGGTTTTCGGTCGCCTCTGGAAAGAGTTGGGGTTGGATCAAATTATCCGGGATGTCACCCGCCGCAGACGATTTTCCTTCGAGGTGGAACGATTGATTTTCACTACCGTTCTTCACCGGCTCATGCAGACCGGAAGCGACCGTTGCTGCAATAAATGGAGGAAAGCATACCGTATCGAGGGAGCTGAAGATCTGGACCTCCAGCACGATTACCGTGCGATGGCTTTTCTGGGCAGCCTGTTGAAACCTAAAGGGCCCTCCGCGTTTGGCGGACAATACGTCAAAGACCTGATTGAAGAACGATTGTATCATTACAAGCGGAACCTGTTTGATCAGGTTGATCTGGTGTTTTTTGATACCACTTCCATCTATTTTCAAGGAGAAGGCGGCGAAGAGCTGGGAGTGCGCGGGTTCAGCAAGGATCACCGTCCGGATTTGAACCAGATGGTGGTGGGCGCCGCCCTGAACCAATACGGTCGGCCGATCTGTTGCGAGATGTGGCCGGGTAACACGGCTGACGTTACCTCCCTGGTTCCG
>JBBAAF010000161.1:0-8213 GCA_041658425.1 Bacteroidales bacterium
CGTCGATCTCATAATCAACTACATTAAGTGTGTCTCCCCGGATAACTTTGGATACCCTCTCGGCCCGGATCCGAACCTCTTCGATTTCTTTTGTTTCAGGTTCCAGCAAAACCCTGATATTCCTTTCATTGGACTTATCAACCTGGTAACTGCTTATGCTGTACCCCACATAGTTGAAATAAAGAATCGACGGGATCCGCGTCAGGTTCAGGGAAAATTCACCGGCCTGATTGGTGGTTCCGCCGCCGGAAGTCCCGACAATGCTGATATTGACATCAGGCAAAGGCATCATGGTTGTTGCATCCACGACAGATCCGGTTACCTGGATTTTTTTGTTCTGGGCCGGGGATTGGAGGGAACCTGTCAGCAGAAAGAAAAGGGTAATGACTGCACAACAGGTCGTTCTGGTCATAACGATGGTATTAAATGGGGGGCTGAGTAAAGATAATGAATTACTCAGATAACAAAAGGGAAATTTTCTGGGGCGTGCTCGGACAAGTGTGACCGGGGCCCCGCTTTCGGTGATGACACTGCTCCGAAGGAAAAGCAGTAACGCACTCACACTCACACCCATACCCACACTCACTCCCACCTCGTGGATTATAGGTCTGTAGGGGCGACCCTAGCGGTCGCCCAAGGAATTAAAAAGTTATACCATAAAGGTTAATCCGGGTTTTTAGGATTTAGTAGGGAATATCTTTGAAATGTTCCGGGCGACCGCAAGGGTCGCCCCTACAAAAAATCATCGTCCCACAATTGAGTGTGGTTGTGGGTGTGGCTCCGAGGGTAATACAGAGCTCACCCCCTCCTTCCTAAGAGCCTGCCCTCGCGAAAGCGGGGGAGGGGGCAGGGGGAGGTCAGAGTTTCAAATTCGCGATGAGGAACTCCCTGTTCAGCCTTGCAATGTGTGCCAGCGAGATGCCTTTCGGGCATTCCACTTCGCACGCCCCGGTATTGGTACAGCTTCCGAACCCCAGTTCGTCCATCTTGGCAACCATGGCTTTGGCACGGCGTACGGCTTCCGGCCGGCCTTGCGGAAGGAGAGCCAGATGGGAGACCTTGCTGGCTAAAAAGAGCATGGCAGAGGAGTTTTTACAGGTAGCTACACAGGCACCGCAACCGATACAGGCTGCTGCATCCATCGATTCATCGGCCTTGTACTTGGGAATAAGTATGTTATTGCCATCCCGGGCAGATCCGGTGTTCACCGAGATAAATCCACCGGCCTGAAGGATCTGATCGAAGGCGCTGCGATCAACCATGAGATCCTTGATAACCGGAAATCCCTCTGCCCGCCAGGGTTCGATCACGATGGTATCTCCGTCTTTGAACTTACGCATGTGAAGCTGGCAGGTAGTGATGTCCTCATCCGGCCCATGGGCCCGGCCATTGATGAACAAACTGCACATACCGCAAATACCTTCGCGGCAATCGTGGTCAAATGCCACCGGCTCGTTGTTTCCATTGACCATTTGCTCGTTCAGCACATCCAGCATTTCGAGAAAGGAGCTGTCGGGAGATATGTTTTTAAGCGAATAGGTTTCAAACCGTCCTTTTGCCTTGCGGTTTTCCTGCCGCCATACTTTTAATTTCAGGTCCATAGGTCTTATTCTTTATAATTCCGGGTTTTTACTTGGATAAACTCATAATCAAGTGGTTCCTTATTCAGTTCAGGCTCTTTGCCCGGACCTTTATATTCCCAGGCACCCACATACTTGAAGTTTTCATCGTCGCGCCTGGCTTCACCGTCCGACATCTGATGCTCTTCGCGGAAATGGCCGCCGCACGACTCTTCCCGATGAAGGGCATCCTTGGCCAATAATTCGCCTAATTCAAGGAAATCGGCAACACGATTGGCCTTTTCGAGTTCAACGTTCATGGCGTCTGCCTTGCCTGGGATTCGGACATCATTCCAGAAAAGATCTTTAACCTGACGGATTTTGCTGATACCTTCCTCCAATCCGGCCTTGTTGCGGCCCATACCGACATGGTCCCACATAGCCTGACCCAGTTCTTTATGGATCGAGTCAACCGTCCGGGATCCTTTTATTCCCATCAGGTTGGCGTTCCATTCCCGCGAAGCTTCCAGCGTTTCATTAAATTCAGGCTGTTTGGCCGGATCCATGCGTGGTACCGACAATTGACCAGCCAGATAATTCTGAATGGTAAAAGGCAACACAAAATAACCATCGGCCAGTCCCTGCATCAAAGCCGATGCACCCAACCGGTTGGCCCCGTGGTCGGAGAAGTTAGCTTCGCCGATGGTGAACAGTCCCGGGATGGTAGTCATGAGTTCATAATCAACCCACAAACCGCCCATGGTATAATGTGCAGCCGGGTAAATCATCATTGGGGTTACATACGGATTCTCATCCACGATCTTTTCATACATCTGGAACAGGTTGCCATATCTCTCTTCGATCAGGTTTTTCCCCAGGCGTTTGATCGAATCTTTGAAATCAAGATAAACCGCCTGGCCTGAACCTACTCCATAACCGGCATCACACCTCTCTTTGGCGGCACGCGATGCGACATCGCGCGGAACCAGGTTTCCGAAAGCAGGATAACGGCGCTCGAGATAATAATCGCGTTTCTCATCCGGCAGATCGGTCGGTTTAAGTTTACCGGCCCTGATCTTTTCAGCATCCTCTTTTTCTTTGGGTGCCCAGATCCGGCCGTCGTTCCGGAGACTTTCACTCATCAGGGTCAATTTCGACTGCGATTCGCCATGAACCGGGATGCAGGTTGGATGGATCTGCACAAAGGCCGGGTTAGCAAAAAGGGCTCCTTTTTTATAAGCTTTCCAGATGGCACTGGTGTTTGAACCCATGGCATTGGTAGAAAGAAAGAAAACATTACCATATCCACCCGTCGCCAGCACCACAGAATGGCCAAAATGCGATTCGAGTGCGCCGGTTTCCAGGTTGCGGGTAACAATGCCTCGGGCAACTCCATCAACCAGAACTACATCCATCATCTCGGTACGGGTGTACATGGTAACGTTTCCGGCAGCAATCTGACGATTCAGGGCTCCGTAGGCACCAAGCAGCAACTGCTGACCGGTTTGCCCCCTGGCATAAAAAGTACGGGATACCAGTGCACCTCCGAACGACCGGTTATCCAGATAACCGCCGTAATCCCGGGCAAATGGAACTCCCTGGCCAACACACTGATCAATAATCTGGTTACTGACTTCCGCTAACCGGTAAACATTAGCTTCCCGGGCCCGGTAATCACCGCCCTTGATGGTGTCATAAAACAGGCGATACACACTGTCGCCATCATTCTGATAATTCTTGGCAGCGTTGATTCCCCCTTGTGCAGCAATGGAATGTGCCCGGCGCGGACTATCCTGATAACAAAAGTTCTTCACACTGAAGCCCAGTTCACCTAAAGATGCAGCTGCGGAGGCACCGGCCAAACCGGTACCCACAACGATAATATCGAATTTCCTTTTATTGGCGGGATTCACCAGGTTCTGAGTCGATTTGTATAACGACCATTTTTCGGCAAGCGGTCCCGATGGTATTTTTGCGTTGAGTTTCATTTTTCTTCGATTTTAATTGATCATGGATGAAATTTTGACCCAAAGCGGAATCAGCGCAAAGCCCCCCGCAACAATTATTGTGTATACCCATCCGACAAATTCCAGACGTTTACGCCAGCGGTTATCACTGAGTCCCAGGGTTTGAAAGGCAGCCCAAAACGCATGTGTCAGGTGTAATCCAAGAACCACAGCGCCGATCACATAAACCAGGTCGATCCACCACCAGTTGATGAAAAATGTAGTGACCAGCAGATAGGCATTTTCAACCCCATCAACAGAACCTTCTTCCAATAATTCACTACCTGTGAACTTTATTTTCCAGAAAAAATTGGAAATGTGGATCACCAGGAAGATGAGTACCAGAGCCCCTAAAACGAACATGTTCCGGGAGGTCCATGTGCTGCTGTTACCAGAGTGCTGCTTATCATAGGCTACAGGACGTGCCCACTGGTTTTTAAGAGTCAGGATACCCGCGTACAGGATGTGTAAAATAAACCCGATCGCCAGAACCGGCTCTACCACTTTAATAATGGGATTGTTCCCCATAAAGTGAGCCGCATTGTTGAACAGTGCACCCGACGGGTCAAACAGGATCATGCTGTTGATAATAAGGTGAACTAACAGAAAGGATATCAGGAATAATCCCGATAAGCTCATCAGGAATTTTTTCCCGATGGATGAGTTCAGGAAACTTGCCATAGATAATAGGTTTTAGTCTGAATCAGAGAATCGGTGAAATTATGGATTCAGAATCAAAATACCAACCGGCTGTTCATTTTTTCTTCAATACTTCGATGGCCTTGTTCAAGGTGTTATCGATGGCCTGGATAATCGGATAAAAGCCTTCATTGTCCATAAAATTTCTTGCAATATAGGCCTTCAGTTGGGTTCGGATGATTAGCCTGGATTCATTCCATTCGAATGCCGACGGATTATATCCATTTGCAATGATATGAGCTTTAAACGAGCCCAGAACGTCTTTTGAGTCGAGATAATCAGCCAGTTCCTCTACTTTATTGAAAGCTAATAATTCATCCCGGTGAAGGTCGGAGTAGGTGAGTGTATATTTATAAATCAATCCGGCCGCGTTGATTTTCAGAAAGAATGGGGTTATTCCCGAAGTATCGTATGGAACAAAAAAATCGGGCATGATACCGCCACTACCATAAACAGTGCGTCCTTCAGGAGTGATATATTTAAGGCTGTCGTTGAAATGGATGCTGTCGGCAACCATAAATTCTCCCTTTTTGTACCGCTGTGCAATATCATGGTAATAATCGTCGGCTCCGTTGGTGTAAGGTTTTTGAATAGAACGTCCGGTTGGGGTATAATACCTGGCTGTTGTAAGACGCAGGGCTGATCCGTCATTCAGGACTGCCTGTTCCTGAACGAGTCCTTTTCCGAAGGAGCGCCGCCCGATGATCCAACCCCGGTCGTTGTCCTGTATGGCACCGGCCACAATTTCAGAAGCTGATGCTGAACCTTCATCGATCAGGATAGCCAGGCTGAGATCTTTGCCGGAATCTTGCTGTGTTGCCCTGTACTCTTCTCTGGCACGGGAATGACCTTCAGTGTAAACAATCAATTTTCCCTTATCCAGAAAATCATCGGCTATTCTGATGGCAGGATCCATGATTCCACCTGTATTTCCACGCAGATCGATAATGAGCTTACGGCATCCGGAACGTTTCAATTTTGAAAGAACCTCCTGAAACTCCGGGTAGGTGGTCTGAGAAAATGTATTAATCTTGATATACCCGATACCGGGGGCAGCCATATATCCCACATCGATACTGGATACCGGTATAATGCCCCGTTTCAGGGAATAAACCAGCTTCTCCTTTGTCCGTTTCCGGTAAATACCAACCTTCACCTCTGAATGTCTTTCTCCCCGGAGGCGCTCAACGATACTGTCCTCAGGCATTTTAACCCCGGCCACCGGGATGCCATTAACACTGATGATCCGGTCGCCAGCCAATAATCCGGCTTTTTCGGACGGGCCGCCCTTTACAGTCTGAATCACCAGAATAGTGTCGTTCTGCATATTAAATTGCACCCCGATCCCATCAAAATTTCCACGCAAGGTTTCATTCACTTCTTTCAGCTCACGGGGCGGAATATAAATACTGTGCGGGTCGAGCTTCTCCAGCAGGATGGGAATAATCGTTTCTGTCATGGAATCCAGTTTGACAGAATCCACATAATTGTTTTCGATGAAATCCAGAATGGAGCTGAGTTTATCCTGACGGGTAAATACCTTGACTGGTAACTGGTTGCCTGAATTATTCTTAAACAGGTTGCCGATAAACATTCCGGTAACCAGGCAACATGCCAGTACAATTGGAAGCCAAATGGCAATTCTGGAATTTTTACCTGACATTATGCAGGAGAGATTTATTCTACCGACAGGTAAACGGTTTTAACACCTGCACGTTGTAATAGTTCGATACCGTCGGTTATGCGGTATTCCTCACCGTATACCACCCTTATGATACCTGACTGGATGATCAGTTTTGCGCACTCCAGGCAAGGTGAAGCAGTAGTATAAAGAGTAGCCCCTTTGGAGCTGTTGCTGCTTTGGGCAACTTTTGTAATGGCATTAGCTTCAGCATGAAGGACATAGGCTTTTGTATGACCTTCTTCATCTTCGCAAATATTCTCAAAACCGGTAGGGGTTCCATTATATCCGTCTGAAATAATCATGCGTTCATTCACGATCAGTGCCCCGACTTTTCTGCGAATACAGTAGGAGTTTTCAGCCCATATCCGCGCCATCCGCAGATACCGCCGGTCAAACTGTTCCTGTTTATCTTCGCTGGAATTCATTTGATCTGTCCCTCTTACCCCTTTAACATCCGTACAGACGCATATAATGCGTCTCTACTTCTTCTCTTTCGGCTTAACGGGTTTAGTGTCGTTCTTCTTCGGCCTTGAAACCCCGTAGGATCCCATGAATAATTTGCCGCGCCTGGTTTTTTTGTCTCCTTTTCCCATGATTCAATTGTGCGATTTATAATGAGTTTGCAAAGGTAAGAAGATTTAGTTAACTTAAGATGCCGGGGAAGTTAATACAAATCGTTCGTAAGCAGATATTGTTCAACCATATATCTGGCGTTAAGGAGAATCATACTGTCTTTTGGTAACCCTTTTTCCCAGGCACTTTCCCCGATCTGTTTCTCCCATTCCGGCGTGTTATGGATAGCCTGGATATATTCTTTTACCATTTTATCATATTCTTTTTGCCAGCCAGGTTCATAAAGCTCCTCAATGGCCCTTTCAATGAAGCCCCATCCAATGTATTGGACATTTGACGGATTAGCCATGAGGATTACCAAATCTGTCTTTTCAAAAACTTCCGGAAACTTCAGCTGGTTTGTTTTTAAACTGTCGGTATAACTTTGAGGATAAACGGTGGAATTGTAGTACCAATATCCGACCTCTTTAAAAATCCTGTCGGTGAGCGGAAGATTGAACATCTCCCAGAAAAAGCTGTCTCCGATAACGACCGCGGAAGGCAGTGTGAAACCGTTAGAGGACTGCGAGATTACCTCAGGGTAGCATAATGGCAGTCGCGGAAGCGGAAAGAAGAGGTTCATCAGGGTTTCCAGATCAGCATCCGTGTGAATGATGGTATCAGCATACACAGCCGGACCCAGATGGAATTCAGGCAGAGGCTTTTTCACCAGGGATGCAATATATCCGGACAGTGAATCAGCTGCAATGCGTGCACCATTGTGGCTCCAATGGGTTCCGGTTTTAGGGAAAAGCGCACATGAAGCGGTATCTTTCATCTCCACGAAGAGCCGGTTAAAATCGAGAAGCGGAATGCCTGCTTTCCGGATTCCTTCCGACATAGCACCGTAATTGGTGGTAGTCATAGAATCTTTCATCCGCTCCGGGATAAATTCAGGATAGAAATCGGCTTTCCCGGGAGCAATAATTACCATCAATTCTTTTCCGTTGCGGTTGAAATAGTTCCTTACTTGTTTTAACTGCCTGATTTTAAATTTAATACTATCATCACCTATATAGTTCCTGCCATAGTAGGCGGAAATAAACCATTCTTCATACAGGTAGCCTTCTTTCCCTATAACCACTCCAGATCCGTGGGGCTGTCGAAACAGTGAATATTCAATCTGATTATAGAGCCTGACAAAAAAGGTACGAAATCCGAATTTTTGTTCTACCTCGCGGTTCAGATCAGGCTGATAACGAAAGTGATACCAATCATCCATCGTTAGGGTTGGTAAAGGTTGATCATAAACCACACCATTTAATCGTTTTTCCGGCATTATCCTGGTCAATGTTTGAATGGCCGGGATCCCGATTATGGCGATGAATACGAGGCTGAGGTTAATATATTGCTTTTTATTGAGCATATCAGAACCTAAAATAGATAAACGGGCTGAATCCCTGGCCAGTTAGTGATGCGATGGACAGGATCAGTAAAATTGCATACAGCCAGGTCATAGCAGTATGTTCATTATGGGAATATTCACGGTCATAGAAAAATGTTTGCAATCTCAATCCGAACCGGCTTAGTGTGATGAAAGAGAAAATAACAGCAACAATAAGGATAGCATAGAAATGGTGGTTTACCGGCATCATTCCGGGGTGCATTCTGAATGAGAACAACACTTTCATAAAACCTATCGCATCAGGCAAA
>JBBAAF010000162.1:0-8151 GCA_041658425.1 Bacteroidales bacterium
TAACAGCACTTTGCCAAAAGCGGGGCGACAGTGGTAATTTAAAGTTTTGTGCATTTAATTATCTTTGTAGCAGCTTGACAGTTTTGTACTCCGAAAGCCCCGCCTTCGGCAAGCTGCAAAACGTTGTGCCGCATGTTAAAAGCTGTGTTTAGACAACTTTGATAGATTTTAAAAAGGACATATTTTGAGATAATTATTTTTGTATTAATTACTGGACAGACAAATATTTTTGAAAATGGGATTTGTACCAATAACGATTGACAAGTATGTAGTAATGCATTTGGAGAATAATCCTTCTGAGAAAGAAGTGGATTTAAGGAAACGCTTGAAATCTGCATTAAATGCTTATAACAATGGAATCAAGTGCTCTTGTGGAAATGACATTTGGGTGATTGGATCGGCATCAGTTGGAAACAGTTGCTTTACTTGCATTACTGGAGAAAGTTATCCGACAGAAGATTACGAAATTGATTCCGCAATAAAAAAAAGAGAAAACAAAAAAGGTCGAAGACATATAGACGACATTGACCCAACTAAAATTGCTGGCTTTTTCGATGATGATGGATATGAGATTAATTCAGACTTGATAAAAAAGCCGTCTTTGTGTTTAATCTGCAAAAATGACGATAATCCAGATGAAGAAATGTTGTGTAATATGACACGATACGACCAAAAAGATGATAATGAATTTAAGTGTTTCGCTTTTAGCAAAAAGTAAATGAGCGACTAAAACACGACGACGGCACAACAGCAAGCTACCCGCAAACCGGGTTTTGGTGCTTCGTTGACAGGAAATTAGTAAATTGAAAAGCAGTGCTTCGTAGGAAGTTCATCGGTTAAATCCCGCCCTGCGTGTAGCTGCGGAACGTTACCAACAAGCCAAAAAAAGATAACGCCAATGAACAATTTGGGGCGTTAAGAAAAGAAGATTAAACCAACAGACACACAAAACAGCATCACAACTGCTAACAGGACAGACCCCACAAACCATATAAGATCATAGATTTTAATAGAGCAGTTTTATTGTTAACGTACATCTAAGATGAAATATATAGCTATTTTTAAGGAATAGAATAAAAAAATATCATCCATACATGACCAAAGAAACTGCCATAAAATTTTTTAATGAAAAGCAAATACGCACCCATTGGGACGAAGAACAGGAAAAATGGTATTTTTCTATTGTTGATGTGACAGGAGTACTGTCTGAAAGTGTTGATCCAAGTGCGTATTGGAGGAAACTGAAACAACGGTTGAAGAAAGAAGGAAATGAAACCGTGACGAATTGTCACGGTTTGAAAATGATGGCCGCAGATGGCAAAATGCGAATTACTGATGTGGCTGATACCGAGCAACTTTTTCGACTTATTCAAAGTATTCCATCGCCAAAAGCAGAGCCATTTAAAATCTGGCTTGCCCGTGTTGGAAGTGAACGGATTGATGAAATTGAAGACCCCGAACAAGGTATTGACCGGCTGATGGGAACCTTTTTGCGTAAAGGATATAGTAAAGATTGGATAAACCAGAGGCTAAAAAGTATCGAGGTTCGAAAAGAGCTTACCGAAGAGTGGGAAATCCGGGGTGTGCAAAAGGGGCAGGAATATGCTATATTAACAGATGAAATAACAAAAGCATGGAGTGGATATACTACAAAAAAATATAAAAACCTGAAAGACCTCAAAAAAGAAAACTTACGCGACCACTTGTCAAACCTTGAATTGGTATTAAACATGCTTGCCGAGGCAACCACTACGGAAATTTCAAAAGAAAAGAACCCAGTATCTTTTAAAGATAGCAGAAAAGTTGCTAAACAAGGGGGAACAATTGCCGGCAACACAAGACGTGAAATCGAAAAAAAGACAGGTAAAAAAGTTGTTACAAGCCATAATGCCAAACAATTAGGTCAAAGAAAACGTAAGGAAATTGATGACAAATAGCGATCTGCCGGAACGCACAAATTGAAAGATAATCCAGCATAAATGAATTGGAGATAACAAATTAAAATGGCCAGGCGTTTCCATTGACCTTTGTAATTGATTCCCCCGCCTGGAACCACGCAATGCACATGCGGATGGAGACTCAGGTTTTGTCCCCAGGTGTGCAATACCGCAACCATTCCTGTTTCCGCATGCAATTGGGTATAGGAGAACTGTGCAAGGGTTTCCCAGGCGGAAGCAAAGAGAAGGTTATACAGATCTGCCGGATGCTGTATAAACAAGCCATTGAGTTTATCCGGGACCGTGAAAACCACATGAAAATACGGTACCGGCAATAAATCCAGTTTACGGTTTTCGATCCAGGCTTCCCGCTGGGTATTCTGGCACTTGGGGCAATGACGGTTACGACAACGATTATAGCTTATGCGAATATACCCGCATGCATCGCATTGATCAATATGTCCGCCCAAAGAGGAAGTTCGGCAATGCTGTATGGCGCGCAATGTCCGCTGTACATACGCATTGGGCGAATATTTTTCTATAAATCCGCTCCCGAACCGATCGATTACCTGTGCCAGTTCATAGGCCGGTTTCAGGATTTCTGGTACAACCGGTCGAACGGGCTGAACAGGTTGCTGCGATTTGGCTTAGCTACATGTAAATACACCAGTGTCGTTTCAATTCGTTCGTGTCCCAGAAGCTCTTTGATAGTGACGATGTCCATCCCAAATTCAAGAAGGTGTGTGGCATAACTGTGACGAAGCGTATGAAGGGTAATTCCTTTCTGGAGCTTACATTTCTTAACAGCTTCACGCAATGCCCACTGCATACCTCTTACGCTCAAAGGAGAGCCGGGTTCATTGCCGTTGAACAGATATTCGACCGGACAATATTGTTGCTATGCAAAGGTTTCACCTTTGCTGCGTTTAGCGGCCGCACGTTATGTTTAGGAATTTAGGCTTCCGGTAGGCACCGGGAGCCTTTTTTTGTCCTTTTTCGCCTTTCCTCCATTCCGTAGCTTTCGGAATGATCTACTTTTTCACCCCATATAGCTTCAATTTCAAACTGCTGAATGCCATTGCCAGTTGCATGGACCTGCTTCAACCAGATGATTGGGCCATCATCATGGATGGCGATTCCATGTTCCTGCGGCCGGATTTCGGGCTTCAGATACAGCGCCATATTGAGACCCATCCGGAGGCAGGACTGACAGTTAACAAAGCAGGGCAAGTTAAAGAAATGAACCGCAGAATTGCCGGCCACCTGATAGTCATCCGTAAATCCACCCGGCCGCCGGTCTGAAAATTCTATTGATGGAAGATATTTATCTGCTGCATTATTGCCGGTTGATGACACTTCCCATCCTAACATTCCGCATATCATCCACAGGATAATTTCGGAATTCAGCAAAAAACAATTTACTGGTCCATAGGCGCTTAGGACGTCCGAAATATCTTCCAAATGAGTATGTTATAAATAGATAGTCTCTCGTTAGGTTTCACGTCTCGTTCATTACCAGCTGTTTAATAATCCGTCAATCCCTATATTGTTCAAGAGCAATCCGCAGGCAATCCACAGCATTCTTAAGGTCTTCCAGTTTGAGCACATATGCAATTCTGACTTCATTTTTTCCGAGACCCGGAGTTGCATAGAATCCTGCTGCAGGTGCTAGCATAACGGTCTGATTATTATGCTCGAAATCGGTTAGGAGCCATTTCGAAAAAACATCAGCATCTTTTACCGGCAATCGGACGGTTGTGTAAAAAGCACCTTTTGGATTGGGGCAGAAAACACCCGGGATATCATTAAGGGCTTTGACCAGGAAATTCCTGCGGGCTATATATTCTTCGACTATCTCATCGAAATAGGACTGAGGGGTATCGATAGCAGCTTCGGCGGCAATTTGACCCAGTCCGGGAGGACTTAACCTGGCCTGAGCGAATTTTAAAATGGTGGATAAAACATCGGCGTTCCTGGTGATCATACAACCGATTCTGACACCGCAGGCACTGAACCGTTTCGATACGGAATCAAACATTACCGCGTGGTTATCAAGGCCTTCAAGTTCGAGAACACTGTGGTGCCTGAGCCCGTCATAGCAGAACTCCCGGTATACTTCATCGGCAAACAGGTAAATGTTATGCCGGAGAACAATTTCCCTAAGTTTTCCGAGCTCTTCCTTAGAGTAAAGATAGCCGGTCGGGTTATTGGGGTTACAGATCATGATCCCCTTTGTTCTCGGAGTGATGAGTTTTTCAAATGCTTCGATCGGAGGCAGAGCAAAGCCGTCCTCAATAGTGGAAGGAACCGGGATAACCTTGACTCCGGCTGCAATTGCGAACCCATTATAGTTAGCATAGAATGGTTCGGGTACAATGACTTCATCACCGGGATCCATCGTTCCCATAAGGGTGAAGAGGATTGCTTCCGATCCGCCGGTGGTTACAATAATCTGATTGAAATTAACCTCGATACCGATACCCTGATAAAAAGTTGCCAGTTTGCGCCTGTAAGATTCATAACCCGCCGAATGCGAGTATTCCAATACCGTTTTGGTAATTGACCGGATTGCATTCATCGCGGTTTCGGGAGTTTTGATATCCGGTTGACCGATATTCAGATGATAGATGGTCCGACCTTTCCGTTTAGCTTCCTCGGCGAACGGAACAAGTTTCCGGATCGGGGATGGAGGCATGGCTACTCCCCTGAGGCTGATTGCTGGCATGATTTCGGTTTAATAATATATTTCCGGGGGATTATTTCTTCTTTTCTGGATTCGTGGTCGACTGTTGAACAGCTGTTCCGGTTTTGGGGGCACCAGTTTTTTGATTGGGGGACGGCTGTTCTAATAGTTTTTTAAATGATTCTTGTTGTGCAGCCTTTTTGGCGTTTGAAACAGCAGCGGATTGAGCCTTTGATGCGGAATCCTGCGGAATAGCCTTGTCATCTTCGCCAGCCATCAGGATGTTCCGGTCATTTGGCATTGCATCATTCGTCTTTCCTGGTTTCAGATCGCTTGGCTGTGAATTGACTTTGCCCCTGATCTCGAGCCTGACGGGCGAGTTGTTTGCATCTGAGTATACCACTACGGTTTTATTGAATACGCCCGGAAGAGAGGTGTTGTATTCAATTTTAATGGTTCCTTTCTGGCCTGGTGCAACTGGTTCTTTTGTCCAGCTGGGAACTGCACATCCGCATGACGATTTAACATCTGTGATTATCAGAGGCTTGGTCCCCTCATTGGTGTATGTGAAGTCAATCTTTCCATTTGCGCCATAAACAATAGAACCAAAATCATGGGAGGTAATTCCATCGACTGTTTTGTCGAATGCCATCTCTTCTTTGGCTTTTTTTGTTTGAGCCTGAATCTGAGTTAAGGAGAAGAGAATTGTAAGAACCAGTAAACCAATTTGTTTCATAATAATCTTTTTTTACTTTAAAAATTACAAATTTACATAAAACACTCTAATAACGACTTTTATGCCATCATTATTTTGTTGGAGAATGTTGTTAATTTTACGGCACTTTTTTTCAAGGGAGCAACCCATCTAAATCATAATTATTGCGAATGAACAATCTGGATATTCCTGCCAAGTACGACCCATCCAAAACGGAGGATAAATGGTATTCCTACTGGATGGAACAGGGCTTTTTCCGTTCTGTTCCCGATTCCAGGGAGCCTTATACCATAGTCATACCACCACCAAATGTAACAGGTGTGTTGCATATGGGGCACATGCTTAATAATACCATACAGGATATTCTGGTGCGCAGAGCAAGAATGATGGGCAAAAATGCCTGTTGGCTGCCAGGTACTGATCATGCCTCTATTGCTACAGAAGCCCGGGTGGTTGCCAAATTGCGTGATCAAGGCATCAAAAAAACAGACATTACGCGGGATGAGTTTATCAATCATGCCTGGGAATGGACAGAAAAGCATGGCGGAATTATTCTGGAGCAGCTTAAGAAACTGGGCGCCTCGTGTGATTGGGAGCGGACAAGTTTTACCATGGACCCCGCTTTATCGGAAAGCGTTCTCCGGGTTTTTGTAGATCTCTACAGGAAGGGATACGTATACAGGGGTGTACGGATGGTAAACTGGGATCCGCAAGCGCAGACGGCTATATCAGACGAAGAGGTTGTATACAAAGAGGTGCAGTCGAAACTCTACTATGTCAGGTACCGGATTGTTGGAGAGGATGATAGTTACCTTACAGTGGCTACCACCAGGCCTGAAACCATTCTTGGGGATACCGCAATCTGTGTAAATCCAAATGATCCGCGTTATCAGCATCTTAAGGGCGCAAAAGTCATTGTCCCAATGGTCAATCGGGTTGTTCCTGTTGTTTTTGATGAATATGTTGATATTGAATTTGGTACGGGAGCCCTTAAAATTACCCCGGCTCACGATGAAAATGACTATACCATCGGACTTAAATTTGGCCTGGAGGTAATTGATGTATTCAATGATGATGGAACGGTTAGTAACAGAGCCGGGTTATTTGCCGGCGTTGACCGTTTTGCAGCCCGAAAACTAGCGGTAAAAGAGTTGGAAAAAAGCGGAAGTTTGGTGAAAACGGAGAAATACGCAAACAAACTTGGCTATTCTGAGAGAACTTCAGTTGTGATCGAGCCCAAATTGTCGAGGCAGTGGTTCATCAGGATGAAGGAACTTGCTGAGCCTGCTCTCCTGAATGTTATGAATGATGAGGTACGGCTTATTCCTGCCAAATTTAAAAATACCTACCGGTACTGGATGGAGAATATCAAGGACTGGTGTATTTCGAGGCAGCTCTGGTGGGGGCACAGGATTCCGGCCTGGTATGTGCCCGATGGCAGGGTGGTTGTTGGTCTCGGTGAAGAGGAAGCACTCTCTGAAGCCAGAAAGCTGACCGGTAACCCCGATCTGAAAATTTCCGATTTAACCCAGGATGAGGATGTGCTCGATACCTGGTTTTCATCGTGGCTTTGGCCGATTTCTGTTTTTGACGGGATCCGTAATCCTGATAATCCTGATATTAAATATTATTATCCGACTAATGACCTGATTACAGCGCCCGATATTCTGTTTTTCTGGGTAGCACGTATGATCATCGCCGGTTATGAGTACCGTCAATCCAAGCCTTTCAGTGCCGTTTATCTTACCGGGATGGTAAGAGATGCGCAACATCGCAAAATGTCGAAATCGCTTGGGAATTCTCCAGACCCCCTGGATCTGATCGCAAAATATGGGGCCGATGGCGTTAGGGTGGGTATGTTATTATGCTCGTCGGCTGGCAATGACCTGCTATTTGATGAATCATTGACGGAGCAGGGACGAAATTTCGGTAATAAGATTTGGAATGCCTTCAGGCTTATTTCCGGGTGGGAGGTTTCTGAAAGCATCGGCCAACCTGAAACATCGCGTTTAGCCAATGAATGGTTTATCGCACGGCTGAACCAGGAATTGGGAGTTCTGAATGACCATTTTACCAAGTACCGCCTGTCGGAAGCTTTAATGACAGCCTATAAATTGTTCTGGGACGATTTCTCATCATGGTACCTTGAGATCATCAAGCCGGCTTACGGCCATCCGATTGACAAGGTTACACGGAACCAGGCAATGGCTCTTCTTGAGAAACTGATGCTGGTGCTACATCCATTTATCCCTTTCATTACCGAAGAAATCTGGCAGCGAGTTGCAACCAGGCAACCTGGCGAATCAGTCATGGTAACCGGGCAACCTGTTGCCGGCAGCTATAATCCTGACCAAATTGAACGATTTGAACGAATGAAAGAGGTGGTTGGATTTGTTCGGTCGGTTCGGGCCGACCGCAACATTCCGGTTAAAACAGAACTCTCCCTTGAGGTTAAAACAACAGATACTAAATACGATAATTATCTTGATCCGATCCTGATTAAGTTATTGAACCTTAAATCAGTAATTGAAATTGACCAGAATACTTCAGGATCTGCCAGCCAGGTTATAAGATCGGTTGAGTATTATGTCCCCCTCGCCGTTTCGGTTGATGCAGTTGCTGAGACGGAGAAACTTCAGAAAGAGCTCGACTATACTTTAGGTTTTCTGGATGCTGTTATGAAAAAACTCGCCAATGAACAGTTTGTGAACCATGCTCCGGCTCCGGTAGTGGAAACCGAGAAGGCTAAGATGGCTGACGCCGAGGCGAAGATCAGGGCGTTACGGGAACAGATTGATGCAATAAGACTTTAAGAC
>JBBAAF010000163.1:0-8016 GCA_041658425.1 Bacteroidales bacterium
AGCGTTTAATCCAACAGCTTTAATCGATTTTCAAAAAAAGCATAACGAAAAGAAAATCAGCAAACTAAAGAAAATAATCGCTAAACTTGAGGCAGCTTGACAAAAGAGGTTATATAAGAGAGACGCATCTCATGCGTCTCTACATCGATCCTTTTGGCGGATGCATTGAGGAGACGCATGAGATGCGTCTCTACATCGATCCTTTTGGCGGATGCATTGAGGAGACGCATGAGATGCGTCTCTACGGTTATGTTTTACTCCAATTTCGTGGATTGTCCCGGATATATTCCCGAATCTGGTTTAATCCCTGATCATTTCTGATAATACGGTCGTAGTACCGTGGTTGCCAATGAAATTCAATTGAATGTGCCATTGCAAATGATTTTACAGCTCCTTTAAAACCACGGATTACAGAGGCAAGGTTCTGCGATTGAGGACCAAATTGATTTGGATTCCAATCCAATCGCCTTGGTATTGATTCCCAGCATTTAGAAACAAAGTCACCAATATCAGTTTTTATCAATCCCGAATCTTCAATAGTACCAAAATATGGAATCATTTTATCGGTACAAATGGTCACGAAATACTTGCCGTGCGATCCATAGTCCCAGGTAGATAGCCTGGTCGACTTTAACCGGTATTTATTGCGGTAAACACTATCCATATCACCAACCTATTTTCGATATATAGATGGTGGTACCGACCACAAATGGAAAAATCCAATGAATTAAATTAATTATGAAACACCGTAGAGACGCATCTCATGCGTCTCCGCTCCGTATTCGCCAAAATTCCGGTTTGAGAGGCATGAGATGCGTCTCTACATTATTTTGATTTCCAGGATTTCACGCGTTTCATCAGTTACCCGGAAACGCTGATCAATCCGGTAACCCAGGATCCAGACGATTTGTTCGCCGCTGGCTAGTATCCATGACCGGTTTTTATCTATCCGGTTCACTTTCTGATCGATAAAGAAATCACTTACCTTTTTCGAATGATCCATGCCCAGAGGATAGAAATAATCGCCCTTTTCCCACCTTCGGAGAATCAGTGGTAAATCCAGCTTTTCATAATCCAGACATGCGATATTGGGATCGCTGGGGGGATGAAACGTTAAATCGTTTATGATCCTGCACTGAATTTTCAGTGGAAGATCCTTCTCCGGGAATTCAGGATCAAAATAATATCTGTCAGTATTTGTTTCATATCCTGAAGTAATAATCATATTCTCACGGTCAATCAGCAGGGTATGGGTTCTGCTCGTAAATACCTTTCCTGAAATGGACCCTGCAGCCAGCAATATTTGCCGGATCTGCCGGCCGTGAAACCCGAATGGTCTAAGAAGCTCAAAAAGAATAGTTTCCGGGAATTCTTCTTCTTTTAAACCGCGGATGCTGATTTTGACCTGATCCCCTTCGTCAATAGCTAATTTCTTAGCTTTTAGTTCAGTATAGCCGGCAATTATTCTCTGGGCCTGATTAAACAACACCTGCTCTTCCCTGATAGTTTGGCGGATTGCGGGATTGATTTTCTCAAACTCAGGCATAATAACGTGCCTGATCCGATTTCTGATAAAACGTGTATCCTGGTTGCTGGAATCATTCCGATATTCAATATGCCTGAATTCCAAATAATTAATGAGTTCATCTCTGTTGGTAAATAAGAGCGGACGGATCACATTTCCCTGGCGCGGCTGAATACCTGATAATCCCCTGATACCCGTTCCCCGTATCAGATTGATTAACATGGTTTCAATGGAATCATCAGCATGGTGGGCTACAGCAATCGAGGCACTTGAAGTTTCAACCCGGATCTTCTCAAACCATGAGTAACGTAACTCACGTGCAGCCATCTCTATAGAAATACCTTTCTCCCGGGAGTATTCTACCGTCTCAAAATCAGTCACATAAAGCGGCAAATCATATACCACAGCAATCTTCCTGACAAATTCCTCATCCTGATCCGACTCATCATCCCGGAGTTTAAAATTGCAGTGAACCAGGATAACCGGTTGATTCAAACGGGTAAACAGATCAACCAGTGCCAGTGAATCCCCGCCGCCGCTTAATGCAACAACTACCTGATCTTGAGGGATAAACAAGCTCTGTGATCTCGAGAACTCGATGAACCGGTCTAACAGATCTGACTTCATTTGTCTACATCGTCCACTTTAAACTGGAACCCAAGACGTTTCCCGGTTTTCAGCTTTGCGTCAGATATGTTTTGATGAATCTGCCCCACTGTAACCAACTTAACCGCATCGTATGGGGGAACAAGGAGATCAAAATCCAGGCAATACTGCACGGAAGCCTCTACAATTTCCTTAATGGATTGTTGATCTATCACATTTGCCCCCAGAGTGGTATAATTAAATCCGGATTGACGTTTCCCCTGAACGAAGAAATGGTTGTTCTTATTGACAAAAATCCGTGCAACCAGATATCCGATATCCTCCATCCGGTTATATTTAAAAGAATCGGCCAGGAAGTTATACAAATTGATTACCCCGGAGTATCCGGCGGTAGCATCCTCCTTAATATATTCGGTTTTCCAGATTTCATGGTCGCGGTCGAACTGGAAAATATTCGAATGCATGCTAAAAATCAGCAGATCGCCTGCAACCTTGAGCTCAGCTGTAAATTCTCCATGATCCTGAAACCGCAACAGAACCCTTGGATCCTCGTCAGCAAGCTTTCCGTTGAGATCTTCTGTGATCCTGTATAGTTCTTCTTTCAGCAACTTGAAAGCCGCACAAGTGTTGTCGTAAATTTGCTGCTTTAACGTTGATTTGCTGGTCAGCGTTTCAATGATCTTATCGTCCACCTTGACTTTTTTCATGGTAAAGTTTTAATAGGCTCTTGCAAAAAGTACCCTGCGATTGGATGGTTTGCCGGTGCGCACGCAAAACCCGGGTTCTTCTTCCGTATCCAAAGGTATACAACGAATAGTAGCCTTGGTTTCTTCCTGAATCATTTTTTCGGTAGCAGGATCGCCGTCCCAATGAGCGGAGATAAATCCCCCTTTATCAATCCGGTCAAGAAATGCTTCCCAGGTATCAATTTTATAGGTGTTTTGTGCTCTGAAATTCAATGCTTTATTGTAGATGTCAGATTGCATCCGGTCCAGCAAAGCCGGAATTACCGTGGTTAGTTGATCCTGCGCAATAACCTCTTTTGTAAGAGTATCCCGCCTGGCAACCTCAGCGGTTCCGTTCTTAAGGTCCCTGGGCCCTAAGGCAATACGAAGGGGAACGCCCTTTAATTCATATTCGGCGAATTTCCAGCCTGGTTTGTGGGTATCCCTATCATCAACTTTTACGGTCACACCCAGTTTTTTAAGCTGGTCCTTAATGGAATGGGCGCGTTCAACGGTTGCAGAATACTCTTCCGGAGTTTTATAGATAGGTACTATAACAACCTGCTGTGGAGCAAGTTTAGGAGGTAACACCAACCCGTTATCGTCAGAGTGCGCCATAACCAGGGCCCCCATCAACCGCGTGGATACCCCCCAGGATGTTGCCCAAACATATTCTTCCCTGCCTTCCCTGGATGCATATTTTACATCAAAGGCTTTGGCGAAATTCTGGCCCAGGAAATGGGAAGTTCCTGCCTGCAAAGCTTTTCCATCCTGCATGAGAGCTTCGATACAATAGGTGTCGAGAGCTCCTGCAAATTTTTCGGATTCCGTTTTGCTTCCTTTAATCACAGGGATAGCCAGAAACTCCTCGGCAAAAGTGGAATAAACGCCAAGGATTTTGAGGGTTTCTTCGACTGCTTCCTCACTGGTTTCGTGGGCTGTATGACCCTCCTGCCAAAGAAATTCAGTAGTTCTGAGAAATAACCTGGTCCTCATTTCCCAACGGACCACATTGGCCCACTGATTGATAAGAATCGGAAGATCCCGGTATGATTGAATCCAGTTTTTATAAGTATTCCAGATGATGGTTTCTGACGTGGGCCGTATGATTAACTCCTCTTCCAGCTTAGCCGAAGGATCTACCTTTAGCCCGCCGTTAACCTCATCTTTAATCAACCGGTAATGGGTAACCACAGCACACTCTTTTGCAAAACCTTCAACATGCTGTGCTTCACGGCTAAAAAAAGATTTTGGGATGAAAAGAGGGAAATAGGCATTAACATGACCAGTCTCCTTAAACATTCGATCCAACTCTTGTTGCATTCTCTCCCAAATTGCATAACCATAAGGTTTGATTACCATGCAGCCTCTGACTGCAGAGTTTTCAGCAAGGTCGGCCTTGATAACCAAATCGTTATACCATTGGGCGTAATTTTCACTGCGTGATGTTAATACCTTGGCCATTTTGTTGTGTTTGGTACAATATTTGCTTCTGAATGGAAATTGTGAATGCAAATTAAGGAAATAATATCCTATATTTAAAACCTCACAGAAGGGTGAAATCATGAAAGCAACAATTGCAAAATTACTACCCATTTTACTGTTCGCCAGCTCATGCGGCACAGGGGTATTTCTGACATCCGGTAATGCGGATGATGTCTATTACAATCCTGCAGACAGGCAGGTAGTTATAAAAAAACGCATTGATGTGGCACCTGTTCCACAGGCCCCAGCCAGGCAGGAGGTTGCTGTACTTGCCGAGGATAGCATCAGGGTTGCGCAAAGAGATTATATTCTGGTAGATTCCACCAATCAGGAGTATGTTGATGAGAATTATTACAATGATCCCAATGATAACTACTATTATACCAATCGGATAAACAGGTTCTACCGTCCTTCCATGGGATTCGGTTATTATGATCCCTGGTATTCAGGCGGCGGATTTGGTTACGGCGGTATGGGCTATGGTATGGGCTACGGTATGGGCTACGGTGGATTCGGTTATTATGATCCATTCTATTACGATTTCTATTCCCCATTCGGCTTTGGAAGTTCATGGTATAACCCATGGTACAGCCCCTGGTACAATGGATTTTATGGAATGGGTTATGGTTCCTGGTATGGGAATGATTATAACTGGGGTAACTGGGATTATAACAACCCCGGAAAAAATGAACACTATAATTATGGACCACGGCACTCCATGCGTACCGATGGAATCAGTGGTGAACGCTCAGGCGGAATGTTAAAAGGTGAAACGGTTTATGCTCGCCGGGGTGCCGGTGAATCAGGAACTGCCTCTTCAGGAGTTGCAACAAAATCAACTGCTGTTAACCCGGTGGCCGCCCCAAGATCATCTTCCGATCTTAAGTCAGAATCCCGTCCATCCGGTTATCGGACCAGCATCTCCTCGGGTCAGGATCCGCAGGTCAGAACTTCAACAAATCAGCCCGTTAGAACCAATTCAAGCAGCTACACCAGATCACGTACCGGAACTACCTATGTACAGCCGCCGGTTCAGGGTTCATCATCGCTTCGTTCATCCCGTGAAACGGGATCAGCAAACCGGTCGTCCTATGTAAGGCCAAAAACCTCCGGCTCTACCGGCTCTTCTTCAGCCGTCGGGTCCGGATCTTACAGAAGTTCACCACAATCCGGAGCAGTCAGAAGTTCGTCCGGCAGCTCCTCTTCGGGCAATGTCGCACCAAGGAGCAGCGGCAGCAGCTACAATAGCGGAAGCTCTTCTTCGGGCCGTAGTTCAGGAGAGTTTAGCAGCGGATCTTCTTCATCGGGCCGTTCAAGCTCGTCTAGCGGGTCTTCCGGTAGTTCATCTTCGGGCAGTTCAAGTTCATCCCGTTCAGGCGGCGGCGGCGGCGGAAGACGCTAACCCACCGAAACTCTGGAACCCTGAAACTCTGGAACCCTGAAACTCTGGAACCCTGAAACTCTGGAATATTAAAACTCTGCAACTCAACATCATGAAAAGAAATATTCTAACAATCAGTCTATTAGCCTTAATGGTTACCGGACTAACTGCCCAAAATGAACAGGATGTCCTGCGATATTCATTCATTCAAACCGGCGGAACCACCAGGTCATTAAGTTTGGGTGGGGCACTTGGAGCTGTTGGCGGCGATTTCGCTGCCCTGAGTATCAATCCGGCTGGATTGGGAATTTACCGAAGCGGTGAATTCTCCTTTACCGGTGATTATAATTCCTTTACTTCCGATGCACGTTATCTGGGTAACACAATGACGGATAACGGTTTTAAAATGGGATTCAGCCATTTTGGTGTGGTAGTTCCACTCAATATCCAAAAGGAAGGATCCGGTATCATGGGAGTAACTTTTGCTGTAGGCTACAATAAACTGAAAGACTATGGGCAGAATATAACCATGAAGGGCATCAATAATAGTAATTCCCTGGTTGATGGTTTCGTTAATTCTGCAAACAGCAGCAGAGGTAGTTGGGATCCCTTTACCGATGGCCTGGCCTGGGAAACTTACCTGATAGATTATGATTCTATAGCCGGTGTTTATTACTCCGATTTCGACGGGTCAAATTATGGACAGACCCAACGAAGAACAGTCAGCACCAAAGGCTCACTGGGGGAATATGATTTCAGCCTGGGTGTAAACCTTTCCGATAAACTGTTCCTCGGGGCAACCATGGGAGTGCAAAAAGCTACCTATACCGAAGTCTGGGAACATTCCGAAACCGATCCGAATGATGTCATTAATTTCTTTGACGCGTTCTCCTTCCGGAATACACTTACCACTAGCGGGTCAGGGGTTAATCTGAAGCTGGGACTGCTGGCCAAACCAATGGAATTCCTGCGGATTGGTGCATCAATCCAGACCCCAACCGTTCTGAATCTTAAAGATGATTTTAGCAGTAATATGTCAACCGATCTGAATGATGACCAACCAACCCATAAGTATGACGCTAACGGGGAGTTCAATTATTCTGTTGCAACTCCTTTCAAAGCCACCGGCAGCCTTGCTTTTATATTCAAACAGTATGGTCTGATCTCGGTGGATTATGAATATGTGGATTATACTTTCGGACGGCTCCGGTCATCCGATTATGACTTTTTTAACGAAAACGAAGCGGTAAGTGAGCGGTTCAAGGCAGCTTCAAACCTGCGTGTAGGTGCCGAGGTACGGCTAATGAGCTCCTATTACATTCGCGGCGGATATGCTCTATATAGCAGCCCTTACGCAGCAGACGAGCCTAATGCCGGAAATAATCTGAATGTTTTTTCGGGCGGAGTAGGGTACCGTGATCAGTACTATTATATTGACTTTGGATTTGCCCGTTCGGGCTGGGATCAAGCCTATTTCCTCTACGGAAGCAATTCAGCTGATGTAACTAACACACAAACAAGATTTTCAGCAACTCTTGGTTTCAGATTCTAAAATCATTGAATAACCAATCGAGAATGCTCAGGTCCTGAATAAATCCAAAGCGATCAGCAAAGACTTGATGATAAGGCACAGGCTCGTAACCTGTGCCTTGTTTTTTTACTTTCGGATGAATCGAATAACGGTAGTCCGATGACCCATAATAACCTGGCTTTTGGTACTCCTGAGTCAGCTTAACGGTAACATCCGATTTCATCAACTTTAAAACAGCCTCCATGGCTAACCTGTTATAATCAAACAGAGACTCTGGCTGAATCTCCCATAGGAAATGGATTTCGTCGATCAGAAACTCATAAAAGGGGGAATGCCTGTAGGCGGATTCAACTGATCTGAAATGTATCTTTTGCCAATTCTGCCGGTAGTCTATCCTTACCTCTCTGATGGGCTGTTTAAGAGAATTTCCTTTGATTACAGGTATGCTCAGATCAATCGGACCATTCGCTGAAAGAATCCTGAACCTGTTACGCCACGATTGCTTTTCATAATTCTCGAACGCCTCAATATTGGCTGTTTCGGCTCCGCTCAACAGCCGGTAATACTCAACAGTACCCAAATAGGATGTGGTTAGCCAGACTTCCTTCATGTTCCTGATTTCCAGATTATATAATGTGCTGCTATAATGGACGCAATTATGCGTCCCTACGGGCTACCCCTTGCATGCCTGCTGCTATAATGGACGCAATTATGCGTCCCTACGGGCTACCCCTTGCATGCCTGCTGCTATAATGGACGCAAT
>JBBAAF010000164.1:0-7994 GCA_041658425.1 Bacteroidales bacterium
GGGAATTGTCCATGGAAGCATCGTTCGGTCTGGGTGCCCTTCCCTCCATGGCATTGGAGTCGGTGCTGAGAATCAGTTCTGGTGAGTAACCTAATGCAATGGCTATTTCTCTTGCCATCTCATAGCGGTTGATCTTAGTGTTCCCAGCAAGGTGAATAATTCCGCCGAACTGATTTCCGGCCAGTTCAACCAAAGCGCTTCCCAGGGTAATCACATCAATAGGAGTACGGATTTCGTTGGCTGGAAATGGAACCTGGACACCCTTTTTTAGCTTTTCAATGATATCAGCCAGGAACGAGTTTCCTTGTCCCATTACCGGCAATCCCATCACCAATGACAAACGTGCCACAACATTATTATTGGACGCTGACAAAACGATCTGCTCCGCTTTTACTTTGGTTTCTGCATAGAAATTAACAGGATGCGGAGCATCAGTTTCAGTGTAGTTCCCCTTTGTTCCATCAAAAACCGTATCGGTGGAACAAAAGACCATTTTAGCTCCTGTCTCCTGACAAAGCCGGGCAGTGGCTTTTGTGATCCCTATATTGACCTTTTCGGCTCTTTCCTGATTGTTCTGGCATAGGTCGATGTTGGCCATCGCTGCAGTATGAATGACTGCATCCGGACGAATTTCGTTAAAAATATCAGTGAGTTTTTGATCATCCAGTAAATCCATGCTATGATAATAAACTGTAGGTTCATTGACAGGACTCTCTGCGATATCGATACCGTGAACTTCCCATTTCCCTTTGGCATGTGCGATAACGCTGCCTGCCACAAATCCGTTAAAACCGGTTAAAAGTAATTTCATTGTCAATATATTGATTTTAAATATTAACCGCTATTGGTTTGAAAAAGGATTACAGATAAATATGTAGGTAATAATCGTCTTTCAAATCATTATTCTTCTTGCAATAAATCCTTTTATTCAATCTTTTTTCCACCAAATTGTTCTGTCAGAAGCCGATCAATTTTTTCCCGTAACTTTAGTCCGACTTCAGTATTACAACTTGAAATATAGCTTCGAACCACTCCTTTTTCGTTTGTAGCAGTCCGAACATAGGAAGCATACCAGTCATCTTTCAGGTTGATCTTTCCGGATTGAAGTTCTATCCCTTTGTAAATCACTGTTCCTTCAAGGTCGTCACCATTCTCAGAGTGTGTTATTATTCTGGCCTGATCGTTTTCAAACAATGAAATCACGGCATTCATCGCCTGATCTCTTATGGCGTCATCAGAAAATTCGAAATTAAATTCTCCACTGGTGTAGATTTCGTCCTGAAGTGCTCTGATTTCACTGATGATGGCCTTGTTTTGGTGAACTGACTTCAGAAAAAGGAGGATGGTATAAAGAGAATTTTCACCGGACACCTCCATTGTACCCAGCGGCAGCCTGTGATAAAAATGACCCGACTCTTCTGCTCCTGCAATGGCTCCGGTCTCTTTCATAAAGGCTTTGATTTGTGAATGACCATTACGAAACAAAACAGGTTCGGTATTCAGCTCTGCCCATTTGAGCAGCGCCATGGGATTCACTTTGGGATCATAAAGAACTCTCCGGTTGGTCGAACTTTTCTTTTTGGAAAGTATTGATTTTAAGATGGGAACCATCACGAAACCTGCGCTGAAAACCCCTTTCTGATCTCCGAAAACAATACGGTCGCCATCTCCGTCAATGCCGATTATTAGATTTGCGTTGAGCTGCTTTGCCAATTCCATAGCAGGATTCATCTTGTTCTGACTGGTAGGATTGGGTGACCCGGTTGGAAATTCCCCGTTGGGTACCAGTCGTAACGGTGTAACTTCTACACCGGCTCTTGCCAAAGCCCGGTATAACTCGGGTCCTGCTGAGCCATTGAAGGCATCCAGGATAACTGATAGTCCCTGAAGTCCTCCTGTTTCCAATCCGGCCAGTTGATAGGTGTATTTGATGTATTCCTCAGCAGGATTTTGCAAAATTGAAAGTGATCCTCCGGGTAGCTTTTCCAATTCAAAATCCTGTTGATGATAAAGTTCTTTTACCTTTTTCAATCCACCCAATGGACCGCAATCGTATCCGATAGCTTCCACGGTCGGCACGGTATATTTTATCCCCACATATTGTTTGGGGTTGTGAGAAGCGGTGACTGTCAGTCCCATGGTTTGGGGAAACCTGACGGTGGCCTGCATAGCGGCAAAATAACTGAGAGGAGTACTTATCGGATCAAAGCAGGCTAAGAGCCGAAAACCGCCCTCAACTGCAACTTTAATTCCAATCTCCATCACCCGGGCGCAACCCAGGCGGGCATCTCTTGTCATGACCAAAGTGTCCACTCCGATCATTCTTGCATATCCCAGAGAGGCTTCGAAAAGACGCCGTACTTCCTGATCGTTAAATTCACTGACCTCCCATCGGGCATCGTATACTTTTATTGGATCTTTCACTTTGATGGTTGCGGTAAAATTCTTTTCATCAACGGTATTCTGGTAAAGAAGAAGGCATAGATCGTTACCATTATAATACAGGTCATTGGAACCACATAGGATACCTGAACACCGAGATGATCTGCAATCATTCCCTGTATCGGAGGGAATACAGAACCACCAACGATAGCGAAATTCAACAAAGCCGATCCTTTTCCGGTAAAGGAACCAATATCCTCAATGGCCAGACTGAATATGGTTGGGAACATGATCGAGAGGAAAAGGCCCAATCCGGCCAGCAGGTATTGGTTGAAACCACTGTTAAAAACTATGATCAGGAAAAAAAGAACAACCATTCCTGTCCCGAAAAAGCCCAGGAGCTTGTGTGCTTTGACATATTTCAGCATCACCACACCTATGATACCCATGACTGCCGTAAATATATAGTAGAGGGTGAGGAATCCGGCTGCTTTGTCATTTGTATAATTCAGAACCGACTTGAGATAGGGAATAAAAAACCCGCAGGTGGATGCCTCGGCACCCATGTAGAAAAACATGGCGAAGAGTCCGAAGAAGAGATGTTTATGCGAATATCCCTCCCGAATGATTCCCTTAAGGGTAAAGCGATCCTCATTTTCCGGTTTCATGGCAGGGAGATGGGAAACGCCCATTAAAAGAGCGATTATCAATAGGATTGCAGCCAGAAGAAGGTATGGCAAGTGGAACCTGATTTCTCCGATCTGATTGTATATCAATGTTGTAGCAACTGCCGGCGTAACAGCATATCCTATCCTTGAAAAAACCTGCACAAAATTAATCCGCTGATGAGCTCCTTCGGGATCGCCCAGCATGGAGGCTAATGGATTTGCTGCCACATTGATGATGGTCAACCCGGTTGAAATAATAAAAATAGCCATCAAAATCAGAGGATAAGAGTCAAATATTTTTGCAGGCCAAAAGAAGGCTGCACCGATTGAACAGGTAAGGACTGCCACCAGCAGACTGGTTTTATAGCCAAACCGGTGAATCATCCAGGCTATTGGAATAGGGAACAGGATATATGTCAGATAAAAGGTAAACTGAATCATTGTTGCCTGAGTATAATTCAGCTTGAAATGGGTAATTAGCGAGGGCAGCAGGATGTCGTTCATGCAAAAGAGCGATCCAACCATGAAAAACATCAGGGATAACAGCAGCAATGGTTTGTATTGGTGTTTCATTAGTGATAGTTATTCTTTAATAAGGGAATTAAAGAAGTAATGCCTTAACAGCATAGGGTTTACAGGCTAGTAAGTGGCTGGTGGATGTTAATAAATGCTTCCTCAAGGCATTCCTCAGAACGATGATATCTGTACTTTATATATTCATCCAGATTATCAATTGTCATAACAGTATCCCCTCTCTAGTAACACTCTTATATAATGGAGAATAAATCAAAGTACTTTTCCAATATTTTTTTGGGTAAATAAAAGTTGATATAATTTGGCCCGACTCCAACTCGATATCATAAAGACCATCTCTAAACTTATCCTCAATCTTGTTAGTAACCCGAATAGCATCTACAAGTATCAGGATATCCCAATCTGAATCAGGTCGAAAATCACCCCTGGCACGTGATCCGAAAAGATAAGTCACAGCTTTGGGATCCTTATCATGGATGGTTTTCTTAATCCTTTGTTGTATCAGGTTTTGTTCCATTTCTTTGTCTATTACAAATCAAAGGTACAAATTTCTATCTGAACCTAAAATGCCCGGTCTTTGCGGTACCTTGACACTAACGGTTTGCAGCTATACACAGGGCGGGATTTAACCGATAAACTTCCTGTGAAGAACTGCATTTCAAATTACTAATTCCCTGTCAACGAAGCAGGATGCTCGGCTTGCGGGTAGCTTGCTATTGTGTGCAGTAATTATTTTATTCTCCTTCAAAAAAGTCCTCATCTAATTCTTTAACCTCATAGGTTGCCTTTATTTGAACACCGACATTGTAATGATGCAATAAATCAACTAATTTATTCCCATCAATTAAAATTATTGTATGATGAGCGTCATGAGCTTTTTGATATGCTCCTTTATCAAAGTCAGAAGTAGTTACAAAAACACCTTTATTTGTGTCGCCGCTCATCGCTCCAATAAAATTTCTAATGTCCTTTTCACGTACTTTGTTCTCGCCATACCTTTTTGCCTGAATGTAGATTTTATCCAAGCCCAGTTTGTCCTCATTTATTATTCCATCTATACCTCCATCACCTGATTTTGAAGTCTCAATAAAGTCTCCGTACCCCATTTTTTTTAATAAAATCAAGATAACCTTTTCAAAATAATATGGATCAATAATCTTTAACTTCTCTAATAACTCATTTTTTACTTGTGCCTCTATTTCTGCAAAACCTGTGTCAATCAAGTCTTGAGGAGAAGAGTTTTTAATTTCAGTGTTACTTGAAATTCCTTTAGTTTTTTCTTCTGTGTAAAAATCTAAAAAGTTTGTTTCTCCTTCAACATCCTTTAGTTGTAACTGCCCATTAATTGATTTCTTTCCTTTCTCTGTAATTTGCACCATCCCTCTTTCAGGATAAATTATATATCCTCCTTTTTTAAGATATGACTTTCCCCAAGCAATCCTATTTAAAATCAGAGTTTCCCCACTTTTTGTCTTCTGATCTAACAATTCCTTTGATAGGCCCGAATAATATTTATCAACAACTTTTTTAAGTAATTCTCTATGGTGTATTATTTCCCCAGTACTTAATATATCAAGTATCGGATTAAAAGTTTCATGAAATTTTGGCAATTCTTCTTGTTTCATTCTGTCAATTTTAATAACATTTATACTTGCTTGAACAGGTTCTGAATTATTGCACATAACATCTCAATAACCGTGACCGGTTAACTTTATTGGCTTCTGCGAACAGTAATCGCAACTGGTTGTGTTTATTTCAGCCTGAGACGAAACCCACACAAGGTGTAAAAGGTCGGATAAACTGAAATTTAGTGATTTGTTGTTACTTTTCATCCTATTGTAGATGTTAATGTTGATGCAAATTTATTCAATCTTGACACAAGGTAATGATAGCAAAGTTAATCTCAAATATTGTGTTAAAAATTTTCCAGTTTGTCTAACGGACTTTATATCTTGTCAAATCCTTTGGTGGTAATGGGTAAAAAAAGGTATTCACTCCAGTCACACTAGCACTCCAGACACTCAATTATCAATAAACAGCTCTTGTGCCCGAACTTCATGCTTTACAAATCCCGGTCCGGCCCAACGCACTTTTAACATTTTCCCGCCACCGCATTGAAAATATTTGACATTTTCAGTTCCATAGTTACCTGATTACTTTACGTTAAATTGTCCGGTCGATTTGATATCCGCGGAAGAGCTACCGGCCATAATCGTAAATACCCCTGATTCCACGACAAAAGATTTTTTGCTTATATCCCAGTAAGCCAGATCTCTTGCCGGGAAAACAATCTCAACCGTTTTACTTTCATTGGGTTGGAGAGAAATCCGCTCAAAGGCAACCAGTTGTTTTATCGGTCTCAGAACACTGGATTTTTCATCGTGTATATATAATTGTATGACTTCATCTCCAAAGCGGTCTCCAATATTTTTCACGGTAACTTTTACAGTTACATTTCCTGCCGGATCAATTTCTTTAGAGATAACCTGCAATTTTCCAAAGCTAAATTGAGTGTAGCTCAGTCCATAACCGAAAGGAAATAGTACCTCACTAATTTTTGATTTATCAATAACGCTATTCCCATACAAGTAAGTCCGCCCTTTTCGGATATCATAATCACTAATTGAAGGAAATTTTTCAACCGATTTATAAAACGTGAGAGGTAACCTTCCGCCAGGATTATAATCTCCGAAAATTACATCGGCAATGGCATTGCCCGCTTCTTCGCCATTGTACCATGTTTCAAGGATTGCCGGGACGTTATCGTTCAGCCAGTTAACGGACAAGGCACTTCCATTCTGCAAGACTACAATTGTTTTTGGATTGGCTTTATACACCGCCTTGACCAAATCTTCCTGATCACCAGGCAGTTCCAGGTCTGAACGATCAACACCTTCTTTTTCCACGCTTTCATCTGTACCTAAAACCACAATTGCCACCTCAGCATTTCGGGCAGCATCCACTGCCTCTTTGAATTTATCAGGATTCTGAGGTGCACCCCAAAGTTTGACTGCAGCATTATACCATTGTTCGGTATATTCAACTCGAAGATCATACTGTTTTCCAGCCTCGATCTCAATTTTTACAGCCTCTGATGACCGGTTTCTGTTGTTCGTTTTGTCGATAATCTTTTTGCCATCGATGTAGAGGCGAATCGCATCGTCAAAATCTCCTCCGATATAGTAACTGCCCGAGGCTGGTCCAATAAACCGGCCAGTCCATCTAACAGAATAATAATCAACTGGAAGTGCAGGATCAGGAGCCCCCCGGCCAAAATTAAAATCAATTACCGGATCAATCCGCACCAAAACCGGATCACCTGATAGATCTGTATTGCTGAAGTATTCTCCCCGCAAACCATGTTCTCCGGGTTTGGCGTCAGGAGGAACCAGGTACTCTGTTGGTATAACCGGCAGTGAAATTTTAATATCCGTACCTTTAACGTAATGGACTTTGGTACTGTCGAGCCTGTTTTTAATCCCTTCAAGGGGCGAAACGGCATGTGAATACGCTCCTGTGTATCCGCCCATCTGGCAAACAGCTGCATTTGGGCCAATGACTGCAACTGATTTAATCTTTTTAACATCCAAGGGTAAAAGATTTGCCTGGTTTTTCAATAACACAATGGCTTCACGGGCAGCTCTCCTGGCAAGTTCCCGATTCTCAGGGCCGTCAACCACCGAATGCGGAATCTTCGTATATGGAACCATTTCAGGAGGATCGTATAATCCTAAACGAAAACGGGAGAGAAGAATCCGATGTACAGCTGTGTCAATCGTAGCTTCAGAAACCAAACCTTTTTTAACAACCTCTGCCAGGGATGCCTTAAAACAATCACCACATTCTAAATCAAGCCCGGAATTTAATGCCAGGGCAATCGCTTCCTGAACATTGGCGACATATTTATGGCCTTCATACAAGTCTTTAATACCATTGCAATCGGAAACAACAGTCCCGTCAAAGCCCCACTCGTTACGCAGGATATCAGTCAGGAGCTGTTTATTAGCTGCACAGGGAACGCCATTCAGCCTGTTATAAGCAGCCATTACCTGCTCCACTTTTCCCTCTTCTACAAGTACCCGATAAGGACGAAGGTAATACTCACGCAATAGCTGTTCATCAATTTCTGAAGAACCGTTATGGCGGCACCACTCTTCATTATTCGCCGCAAAATGTTTTGGTGCAGCAATGGCTTTCAGATATTTGGGATGATTGCCCTGAAGTCCCTTCACAAAAGCAAGACTCAACTGCGAGGTTAAATACGGATCTTCTCCATAACATTCCTCGGTCCTTCCCCATCGCGGATCGCGGGCCATTTCCACTACGGGAGCCCAGAAAGTAAGGCCGGTTTTCGGTATTCCTGCATGAACCCGTGCCCTCGATTCATCTGACATTGCATTAGCGACTTCG
>JBBAAF010000165.1:0-7780 GCA_041658425.1 Bacteroidales bacterium
CGAATACGTTTGTTCATTGGAGATATGGCTTTACCGTTTAAATCTATCTGGAAGAGCCGTATGACGGGAGACTTTCAAGTACGGTTCTGTGAGAGGCTGGGGGTGAAACTCCCCCGGCCTACTCGACCCAGTGGGTCGACGGGTTAGTGTGAGTTTTGGAGCCTTGGAGCCGCCTGCGAAGCGAGCAGCGAAACGGGTGTGGGTTTGGGTGTGAGGTGTGGGTATGATAGGACCGAAACCCTGGCAAATGAACGGTGTAGGGACGCATATTTGCGTCCATGTCCTATCCCCTTGATGATAACGATGTAGAGACGCATACTTGCGTCTTTCAGTGGACCGGATCATTCCGGTTTTACCCAAACCAATTTCCATTGTGCACCATATAGTTCAAAAGTGGTCCAGTAGGTGAGCTTTGTTACAGGCTCCGACGTACCTGTTTTATAGAAAGAATAGTGGGTTGTTCCACTTTCTTCAGTATCGATTTTCCCGGCTGCAGTAATCAATTCAGGGAAAACTTTATATAATGGATCGGTGAACAGGTTCAGCCCTATTTCGTAAGCATCCTGATTGTATAACATCCTGCCTCCCTTTTCCATTACCCAAAGTTCAAAGTCCTGACCCAGAAGCAAAGGTTCCATAATATCCGCTAAAAACGCTTCTGTTATGAAGAGTGCTGTTATACCTCCTAAAACAGTTTGATTATCCAGGATCGGGTGGACGTCAACTGCGGCATAAAAACCTTCCACGGCCAGAAACTGTTGACTAAGGACAGGTTTTTTCGTTTCAAAAGCCTTGATAATATGATCCTGCTGACTGATATCAGCTCCTTGGGAACCATAATATATTGATGGTTCGATAATTTTCAATATTCCCTGTGGAGTAACCCAGGAAAACTCCTCAATATTAGAAGCCCCATTAACAAGTTCCAGCATCTTTGCCCGGATCAATATTGTATCCATGTTAACGGAAACCAAGTAATTAGCGGCCGCCGCCATTCTGGAGTTAAGACTTTCAAATGCTGAAACCAGGTTCGTTTTTGAGGTTGTCAGAGCTTCGGGAAGTTCCAGAACATCTTTCTTGCATCCGCCTGAGAATAGTGCCAGACTGATAATCAAACAGGTTAGTTTATTTTTCATGGGTTATCTTATTTGTTTAAAGATACAAAAATGTTGCAAATCCCTGGGGCTATCCCCTCACGTTCTTTTCGTTCTACCGTCTACCGTCTTAAGGTCTTATCGTCTTATAGTCTTATAGTCTTTCTTCATGCGCCTCTTCCCACTCTTCCATCGCCAACCCGAGCTCTTTTTTGAGCTGCTCGTATTCAACATAAGGATCAGCTCCGGCATTGGCAGCCATGCTTTCGGGATCGGCTAAGAACATCTCGATCAGATGAATGCGCTTTTCAAGATCTTCAATCCGCTCTTCTGCTTTTGCAATCCGGGTAGCTATCTTGCGCTTCTGACGGTCGATCTCCTTCTTTTCCTCGTATTTCTGCTTATTGTCGGGGATAGTTATGGTAACAGAAGGATTCTCCGACTGCATCTGCTCTTGCCTGTTCTTCTGTTCCTGCTTCTGAAACACATCTTTCCGCTCAATCTCTTTCAGCGTGTTCAGCCTCTTTTTATTCAGGAATTCGAAGATATCTCCCGGATGCTCTTTTACTTTCCTGCCCCGGAATTCAAATATCTTGGTGACCAATCCATCGAGAAAATCCCTGTCGTGCGATGCCAGGATCAATGACCCGTTAAATTTCAACAGGGCTTCTTTTAATACTTGCTTGGAACGTAAATCCAGATGGTTGGTGGGCTCGTCCAGCACCAGGAGGTTCTTCGGTTCCATCAGCAGGCAAGCCAGGGCCAGGCGCGATCTTTCTCCTCCCGAGAGGACCGATACTTTTTTATCAATATCATCACCGCTGAAAAGGAAAGCGCCCAGAATATCCCGTATTTTGGTGCGGATATCACCAACAGCAACGTAATCAATGGTTTCCAAAACGGTTTTGTTAGGATCTAAAACATCAGCCTGATTCTGGGCGTAATAGCCAGTTTTCAGGTTGTGGCCTAACTTGCAGTTCCCTTCATATTCCAGCTCCCCCATGATAATCCTGGCCATGGTGGTTTTTCCTTCACCATTTCGACCCACAAAGGCAACCTTTTCGCCGCGATGGATGATCATTGCTATTTTATCCAGAACGTGTGTTGAACCATAACTTTTGCTGACATCTTCGGCTTCAACAAGGATAGTTCCGGCATGAGGGGCAGGCGGAAACTTAATGTGGATGGATGATCCGTCAATCTCATCGATCTCAATCCGGTCAATTTTAGCAAGTTGTTTGATCCTGGATTGAACCTGCACCGATTTACTCGCTTTATACCGGAATCGCTCAATAAACTTCTCGGTATCGTCAATCTTTTTTTTCTGATTGGTATAGGCGGCAAATTGCTGTTCGCGCCTCTCAGCACGCAGCTTAAGGAATTCTGAATAGGGCACCCGGTAATCGGCCAGCCGGCCTAAAGTGATCTCTACCGTGCGTTTGGTGACACGGTCGAGAAAAGTTCTGTCGTGTGATATCAGGAGAACGGCTCCCCTGAAATCTCTTAGATAATCCTCGAGCCATTGGATTGATTCGATATCGAGATGGTTGGTGGGCTCATCAAGCAATAAAACATCCGGCTTTTGCAGAAGGATATTAGCCAGCTCGATACGCATGCGCCAGCCGCCCGAGAATTCAGAGGTGGCTCTTTCGAAATCGCTCCGCTCAAACCCAAGTCCGATCAGGGTTTGCTCAATCTCTGCTTCACGATTCCGGCCTCCCAGCATCTCATACCGGTCGCTCTTTTCTGATAAATCCGAAATCAGTTTATGATAGGAGTCGGTTTCATAATCAGTCCGGGCAGTAATGTCAACCGTCAGGTTATGAATATCTTTTTCAATCTGCAATACCTCTTCGAAAGACTTCTCTGCCTCATGAAAAACCGTTGTGGAATCGGAATAGGCCATCTGCTGGGGAAGGTATCCCAGGCGAATGTTCGGTGGGACAGAAGCAAAGCCTCCTGAAGGCTTCATCTCACCGGTGAATAGCCGGAGTATGGTGGTCTTTCCGGCACCATTCCTGCCCACGAGGCCAACGCGATCCCTTTGACTGACCAGGAATGAAATATCCTTAAGCAAATCATAACTGCCGAAACTAACCGTTACCTGGTCGAGGGAAATCATATTGTAAACGGATTAAGGTCATATTCATATCCCCACATCAGCCCATGCAATGGCTCTTTCGTAATCTGGCTCCCACAAACATGGAATACTGAACCTGAAAAATGATGCAGGATCAGTTCTTTGACGGTCGTGACGCGTAACGCGTAACGCGTCACGTCGATTCCTGATGGCCCTCCCCAGGCGCAGATCACATAATCTGTTTTGGCTAATGTTGATCTGAAAAATGAGTCGTTTTCCGCACCGATCACGACTATTTCATTTAGCGATTGCAATCGTTCATTAACCTCAATGGCATCGGTGGCCCGGAAGGCAAAAATATTAAGAATGCGGAGAAAACGGACATCAGGAAATTGTTTCCAGACATAGGTCTCAACCCTTCTGATGGTTGAGTCAGATCTCTTTTCATCGGCCGAACTCGGATTTTTGAGGATCACGGTCATGGTTTTTGAACGATCCTGATCTAAAAGATCCACCCTGTAATTCATTTCCAGGGTATACCTGAATAACCGGTCGGGCGAAAAATCTGCCCGGATGCTCTCAATATCAATCTTTTCAAAATGATCAACCTGTCGTCCGATACGGGTCATGCCGATTTTTAATTTTCGCCAAATTTAGATAAACTTCGGGTATAACAAAAGGAGATGAACGAGGGTGCCCATGCTGATGTTATTGAAGCTGATGTTGTCATCATCGGAGGCGGTCCGGCCGGCTGTTCGGCTGCGTTAGCGCTGAAGGGGTCGGGAAAGAAAGTTCTCCTGGTTGATAAGGCAGTTTTTCCCCGTGAAAAGACTTGCGGCGATTCCATACCGGCGCATGCCCTGATCGGACTTGAGAATGTAAGTCCAGGTATTTATGATTCTTTTCTGCAAAAGGTTCAATCAGTTTCTTTCCGGTCTTCGGCTTTGGTATTCCCCAATGGCAGTCAAATTGTGTTTAACTGGACCCTCCCGGGTTACATTGCCGAACGGCGGATCTTCGATGGGTTTTTGCTCGACCGGGTTATTGTAACGACAGACGCACAAGTCATTACAGGGTTAAAAGTAGTTGACTACCAGCGGGTTACGGACAGGCAGTACGTTGCTATTTCGAGGGGGTGGAAGGCCTGGACCCACACCTCGAACTTATTTTCTATCATCCCCGGTTTTTCCCCGGCTATTTTTGGATGTTCCCGATGACCGGCGGGCGGGTTAATGCCGGATTCGGCATGCCGGAAAAGCATCGCAGGAAAACCGGAACTTCTCTGGTTTTCCTGTTTCAACAATTCAGGGAACGGCATCCTGTTGTACGGCAGATGCTCGTAAATGCCCGTCAGGTGAGCGAAATCGGCGACGGTATCATGCTCGCCGTTCGCAGTGGCCTGCTGGCTGGGATAGCCGCTAAAAATGGACAAGTGCCTTTGTACGATAGTCAGGTAGAAAAGTTTCTCTGGAACCGGATGAAATCACAGCGTCAGACCATCAGCCTGATTACCTGCTTGCCTTTCCTGATATCGGTTGTCGCTTGGCTAGGCAGGTTCGCCTGGTTCCGCACAGGTATCCGGAAGTGGATCTGGTAAAGCAATCGGAAATCCCGTGGTGTTTATTACTTTTAGCGCCAAACTGAACGCCCGTGCCGAAGAAAAAACCATTGCCGATACTTACCGGCCTGACTGTCGAATCGATCGGAGCTGAAGGGAAAGCCATTGCCCGCTATGAAAATCGTGTTGTTTTTATCCCGATGGTGATTCCCGGTGATGTGGTGGATGTTAGAATCACCAAAAAACGTCATTCTTATTGGGAAGGCGATATGCTTCGGCTTGTAATTCCTTCACCAGGCCGGCAGACGCCTGTTTGTGAGTATTTCGGCGTGTGCGGGGGGTGCAAATGGCAAATGCTTCCTTATCCCGAACAACTGAAGTTCAAGGCCAAGCAGGTCACCGACCAGCTAACCCGGATCGGCAGGTTAAATCTGCCTGAAATCCCGCCGATCATTGGAGCTGCTTCATCAGAGTTCTACAGGAACAAAATGGAATATACTTTCTCCAGCCGCAGGTGGCTGCTGCAGGAGGATATGCCTACCAGCGGATTCCCGGAATCTCTGCCAGGACTGGGTTTGCATGTTTGGGGATTGTTCGATAAGGTCGTAGATATCAATAAGTGCTGGCTGCAACCCGATCCGGCCAACGAAATCCGGAACGAGGTGAGAAGGTTTACTCTGGAGCATGGTTTTACTTATTTTGATCTGAGAAATCAATCCGGATTGATGCGCAACCTTACCATCCGATGTACTTCAACCGGCGAATGGATGGTGATCGTCAGTTTTCATGAGGATCAGCCGGAAAATCGGAAACTCCTTATGGATCATCTGGTTGAGAAGTTTCCTTCCCTCACTTCGCTCGTTTATGTTATCAATCCGAAACGGAACGATACTATTTCTGATCTGGAAGTATTTACCTGGTATGGACGTGATCATATCTTTGAGGAGATGGAGGGTTTGAGATTTAAGATCAGTCCGAAATCATTCTTTCAGACCAATACGCACCAGGTGCATAAACTTTACCAGGTTGTTATGGATTTTGCGGGATTGACAGGTTCGGAAGTCGTCTTTGATCTGTACACCGGTACCGGCACCATTGCGCAATTTCTGGCGGCCAAAGCTTCGCAGGTTATCGGGATAGAGTATGTGCCTGAGGCTATTGAAGATGCGAAGGTGAATGTATCGCTCAACGGGATAAAAAACGTTAAATTCTTTACCGGCGACATCAAGGATACACTAACCGCTGATTTCATGGAAATTCACGGAAAACCGGATGTGATCATTCTCGATCCGCCCCGCGCCGGCGTTCATGAAGATGTGATAACCGCTATCCGGTCAGCTGCCCCGAAACGTATCATCTATGTCAGTTGCAATCCGGCCACCCAGGCCCGAGATCTTGCCCTGCTTGCCAGCGACTACACCATTGAAGCAGTTCAGCCTGTCGATATGTTCCCCCATACTCACCACGTCGAGAATGTTGTTAGAATGAAGATTAATGACTTTGATATCGGTTGTCGGTTATCGGTTATCGGTTCCGGAAAGTAGTAAGCTAACAGACAACTGATAACAGACAACTGATACCTTAAACCATGAGCACACTAAGCACTGTAATACACAAACTTCCGTCTACCTACTGGTGGGCCAATTCGATGGAGCTGTTCGAGCGCCTCGCCTGGTACGGGATGTTTATTCCTCTTTCACTCTATCTGACCGGCTCTACCGAGACTGGTGCATTAGGGTTTTCCCAGGTTCAGAAGGGAACCCTGATGGGTACAGTGGTCATGGTTTTATACTTTTTACCATTGCTGACCGGTGCGATCGCCGATAAGTTCGGGTTCAGAAAAACCTTGATAGTGGCTTACGTGGTGCTGGCCACCGGATATTTCGCGATGGGGCAGGTAAGCTCGTACAGTGCGGTATTTCTGGTGTTCCTATGGGTTGCACTCGGGGCGGGTCTGTTCAAACCGGTGATTCAGGCTACCGTTGGAAAAACTACCGATGAAACGACTTCCTCCCTTGGTTTCGGAATCTTTTACATGATCGTTAATATAGGTTCATTCATCGGACCCATTATTGCATCTGTATTGAGAGGATTTTCATGGAAGTATGTTTTTATGATGTCGTCGGTTTCGATCCTGGTTAACCTGCTGATTGTGATTTTCTTTTACAAGGAACCCGAACAGGAGAAAAATACCGATCCGTTGGGCAAAGCCATTCGATCCATCTTTAAAAATATTTTTAAGGCTCTGAGTGATATTAAGTTGCTAATTTTTTTGATTCTGGTGATCGGGTTCTGGACCATGTACAACCAGCTTTTTTACACACTTCCGGTATTCATTGATCAATGGGTTCGGACGGATGTCATGTTTGAATCGATAAGGAATATCTGGCCCGGATTTGCCCATGCCCTGGATACGCAGCATAACGGCACCATAGCCAGTGAGATGCTGGTCAATATAGATGCCCTTTTTATAGTTTTATTACAGATAGTTGTCTCAACCGTTGTGATGAAATGGAAACCGCTGAACGCCATGATCAGCGGAATGCTGGTATGTTCGATCGGGATTTCCCTGACTCTGTTAACCCAAAATGGATTTTTCCTTATCCTTTCGATATTCATCTTTGCAGTTGGCGAGATGTCCTCGTCACCTAAAATTTCAGAATATGTGGCACGGATCGCACCAAAGGATAAAGTTGCCCTTTACATGGGCTGTTCTTTCATTCCTTATGCCGGTGGTAATTTCTTTGCCGGTCAGATTTCCGGGGGCGTGTACCAGCACCTGTCTGATAAAATATCTCTGCTCCAACTGGATGTGGCCTCAAAAGGACTGGATATCCCGGCTATTTCCGACAAGTTTACCCAGACCGATTACTTCAACCGGGCAGCGGAACTGATGGGGATGAACGGCCGGCAGTTAACCGATTATCTTTGGGTTACTTATCATCCCAATAAGATCTGGTACATCGTTTTCGGAATTGGATTTGCTACCGTGGTCCTGATGATGCTTTATGACCGGTTCCTGATCAGGGGTGTTGGGTTTAGGGGCAA
>JBBAAF010000166.1:0-7734 GCA_041658425.1 Bacteroidales bacterium
ACCTAAATACTTTAGTTTTGAATTCAAAATATTTTGAATATTTAGAAAAATTTTTCTCTAAACATTCAGCGAAATTCTTTTCAAATACAATCTTCTTCATGATGCCATGATTTAACTTGCATACAACAGTAATGCTAACCGAAAACTTTCGGATATTTTGCATATAGTAGTGCCTCTTATCATATTGCAAATCAACAATTACGTTTATCAATTCCAAATATACTGAATCTCTGAAGAAACACTACTTGGTCTCAAAGTTATTTCTCCAGGCCGCCCAACGGTCCGGATACTCCAACCGCCTGAATAATCCAAGCAGATTTAAAGAGTGTACAACACCTTAGCCAGCCGTTCACACCTTTTATTAACCGATCAGTCTGGCCGGTGAACAAGCTAAGCCAACCCAACTCTGAACTCATCAATTGAACGCTGATCCGCAACGCATCTGCGATTACAACAGATTGATAAACTTCATAGTTTGGAATTTTGGGAGTCCTCTATTCCTGTTGGAGTTTCGAAGTGGCTTTCCGTTTCTGAATGTGAATTCCTACCAAGTATTATGTCCGTGCAGCGACAAAAGTGGATTGAGCGGTAAGCAGATGGCCATATTTTGTCCAGATCCTTTTGTCCACGGAATCCGAAAAGTGAGTGGCCATTTCCGGAAGGATGGTTCTGGATTGTTCCGACTTTTTGTTTTTTGAGAATTTCCCTTCTTTCTGGATCACCTGGGTATTGTTCATGGATATGAGGGTGTATTTGCATTTGGTACCGTTGAAGCGGACCTGCGGAAATGCCGGATCCGATCCTTTCAGGATATTTCCCCAAAGGAGATATTTATCATGCTGCGGGGGTTCCATTCCTTTATGCACTTCCTGGATAACTGTCCAACCAGCTTTTTCCAGCCGGGCGATTGCCTGGTCATTGTAGGAAGCTGATTTGTTCACGTTAGGGTTTTTACTGTCACCGTACCGATCCCGGTAATAGATGATGGTTTTGTCGTGATGATGCCTATAATACTCTGTAAATTGATCTGTGAGGGTATTAATCATCACGCCATTTGGGTTATCCGGTTTGACGAAAAACTCATTGATAAAATTGTCAACGAGTCCTGCAGAACTATTGACGAAATCCACCCCTCCCTCCTGGCCAACCGTGAACAGTGAAATGGAACTGCCCCAATCCGGGGTAATTTCCAATGACGCATCTGGATTGCAATCTTTATCAAAACGAGAGTCCTCAGCGGCTAATCTGGAAAAATCCCAGTTGGTATTTTCGGCCATGTCGCGAATGAATCCATCGTTGGTGGCATTGAAATACACATGTTTGGCCTCGTTCAAGTGGTAATAGCAGTCCTCGACCGTATCCAGGAAAACGTTCATGATCTCTATCATGAAGGTCAGGAGGTTTTGCTTTTCGTATTCCCTGATGATATAGGATATTCCGATGTTTGAAAGGTTATCGAAGGCATTGGCCAGGGTGAAGAGGACCCCTGATTTAGATACGAACGGCAGGATTTGCTTCCGGAGCCGGATGGTTTCGTTATTGATCAGGGTATAGAGTTTCATGTCCCTGGCGTAATAGGCCGGGATGAGTTCCATTTGGAGTTTTACGATCCGGTTCCAGATTGAGAATATTTGGAGTCCGGCTTCGGTTTCATAATAATCAGCAAAATCAAGCAGCCACTTTTGTGTTTGGGAATATGGCATGGAAGAAACATAATGATAGCCATGGTGGAAAGGCACAAAGTTCCCGGAGTTTGGGCCCCAGAGATCCTCATTGCCACGGTTCGTAGGGCTGGTTTCCTGGTCATAACGTTCTTTATCGATGGTGAGGGCTTCATCCAGGATTTCATAATCCACATTGGGACCACGGGCCGATCCGATACGATCCTGCGAGAGCATGAGAATGGCATTCCCATTGGCGAAGGAGATGACATTATCGAATTTCATGATCTTTTCATACGGGGTAAGAAAGGTAGACGGCGGCCGGCGACCGACCACATAGTTTTTATCTTTTGCGTATCCCATGGCCTCCAGGAATTTGAATGTCGAGGGGAGCGTCCGAGTGAGCAACTGACCATAAGTCTGACCGGTAACAGAGGTCAGAGCCCTCGGCATCCGTCGGTTCACGGCGTTGATATCCCACCCGACAAGGAATGATTTCCCGGTTGCCCGGCTCCAGATATCGCATTTGGATCGTGGGTTCAGCAAAAGGCTGGAAAGCTGCGGACGGTTGAGCGTTAATTCTTCCATCATGTTTTAAAGATTTCCGCAGTATCCTCTTCCGAGATCTCGGTATAAATTCCATCGGATATAGCCTTGAGCTCAGCCGGGCTGTAAGTATCGATATCCTTCATGTCGATATTTATGGTTTTGGAGTGGTGGTTCAGCTGGATCAGGAACGTGTGCTTTTCTACCAGTTTCGGGTCCTTTTCCTCGGGTATTTTTTCTCCGATGGCGCGTATCAGGTTCGCATGGCCGGCCGACCAGTTGCGGAGATCCCCCCGAGACTTGGCCGCCTGGATCTGGTCAATGATGTCATTCACCAGCCAGTTGTGCCAAAAGTCGTAATTGAATGATTGCTGGGTTACGTTGAGATCCCGGGCGCACTGCAGATCGCGGGTGGCGGTACGGCGGGAGATTTCCGGGTACTTGTTCATGTGCAGGGTGATGGCTGTTTTCCCCTGGGGGTGCCGGTCGATGAGCCTGGCTAGACTGGTGATCCTGCAGATCATGGCGGTTTGTTCTTCGGGAAGCTGGCTAGTTTCTGGATCCAGTATGGCACGCTTGACGGTTTGCCAGTTTTGATCTTCCAATGAGGTGATGTGATAACTCATAGTTTATCGATTTCTGCATTTTGAATCATCGTGAGCAGCATTTGCTGAGCCGGATTGGATCCATTGGCGGCTGCCTCGGCAATGGATTTCCGAAGCGGTATTTCTCCGCGGAACCAGCCGGTGATGTATGCGATGTACGCTTCACCGGATTTAGACTGAACCTCTGCCCGGAATTCTTCCGGATCGATTTCCGCATTAACGGCTATTTGATCCAGGCTAAAGAATAGCTCGGCCATCGTTTCAATTTCCTTAATCTGTTCCTCTGTTAAAAGCATTTTCCAGTTGGGTTTTATCGAAATTGAATATCCGGTCGTCCGTAAAGATTACCCCACGCTCTAACTTTGGGTTATCGGTCGCATTTTGGGAGGTAACAATTGAGATTTTCCACTCATCGTTTTCCAGGAGAGCCACTTTTGCATGCAGGGATATGCACCGGTAGGTGAACGATTGGCGAAGCATCTGAAATGGTTTGGGACTCATGACTTTTACCCGGTTATCGATCAGGAAGCGGATCGACAGGATATCCTTTTTATTGAGTGCATTTTGAACTTTTTCGAGTGATTGCTGCGAGATAGAATAGGTTGTCATGAATACATGGGCGGGTCCTGTTTGCTTCAAAAGATGAAATATCAGACGGATCAGGTTGAAATTGCCATCGGAATAGTAATGTTTTTGCCGGCCATGTTCCAGGAGTCCGATGGACCGGGTGATTACGCCCGGGGAGAATTCCACCAGGTCAGGATCCGGATCAGCATCCGTCTCGATGAGTGCCGAAGGAATCATGAGTTCCTTTGTTTTACTCTTGCGGGATACTGGCGGGCGGATTTCCGAGGACTTTATTAATACCATCGATGCGGGAGGTTAATCGTGCGATTTCAGTTTTCTTCTCTTTGATGCGGGAAAGGAGGGCGGTACGTTTCGGACCGGCGCGCATTTCGTTCAGGACCGGTTGGCGGGTCGGCGTTTGAAAGTGGAGCAGGTTATTATCCCGGTTCAATGACTTTTGCAGGTTCAGCCGTAACCGGGATAGTTCGTCCAAATTCTCTGACTCCAGCGGTGGTGCCTTTTGTGTTTTGCCAGGAAACAAGGTTTCTTCATCGGGCACGATGTTTTTTGTTTTATACTCATTATGGTGGTATTGGAGTTCATCCATCCGATCGGAATATTCCTTCATTTTCTCCACGATAATTCTGCGCAGCTCCATGTTTTCGGTGCGGTTATCCGGTGGTACCGCCTTTAATGAATTGTGCGCAATCGACCGGTTTTTATAGAGGTCGGAGAATTGCGAAATGATCCTCCTGATAATAGGCGGCAGGTTAGGATCAGGTTCCCCGATAGATTCTATGAAAGAATTCGTAGGCTCTGTGGGTTTTAATCCTGATAGCTTAACGGGTTTTGTCGCGGGGACATCGGGCGTTGGGCCGGATGGAATGAGTTTCCTGAGTTCGTATAGAAGCTTCCCGGCATACCGGGATTCTTTACCCTGGAAAATGCGTTTCATGGCAGTGCTTTTCGAATGCTTTTCAAAAAGTTGAAGGCCACTCTGGTAGTTTCTCTTAGAATTGAGCCAGACATTTATTTCATTGATTTCGTTTTGTGTCATAATGCGGTAATTTTTTGTTCCAGCAGGTATTTAAGCTTGTTTTCGAACCGGTTGGCCCGGTCGGAAATGAAAACGGCTTTCATGTTATGGTTTTTGAAGTATTTCAGGTAGGTATCCCGCGCTAATTCGTAGGAGAATGACTCCCGCGAGGCATGATAGATTTCGATAATCCGGTCTTCCATAAGACAAGTTTCCAAGGGGGATGGCAGACTGAAATTCTGATATAGGAAGATTTTCAGCGAGTCATTCAACCCCTGATCGTTGAATGAAAGCAGCATGGGTTTTTCAAACCGGAGGTTCAGCTCATCGAGAGTATAGGATTTGAATACCGTTTTCTTTTGCTCTGCCAGGCAGGGAGCATCCGGATAGAAGATATTTCCATAGAGACTTTTCATGGTAAGCCCGATTCCGGATGCATAATCGAACCGGCTCATGGCATCGAAGAACTTTCCCTTTTCAAAAATTATCGGGGTGTGGCAATCGAAGTGTTTGGTAGGGAGGTTTTGTTCCTGCAGGGCGATCATGGTTTTATAAAGCCTTTTCCGCCACTCGTTTAAGCTGAAGTAGTCCAGCTGAAAGGATTTCATGTCTCCTTTATGAAACGGTGGGATGCGATCAGTCCGTATGGGTTTCATGATGATATGGTCATCATTGATGAAAAGGAACTTTTCAGATAAACGTGGGTCCTGGCAAGCACGGTGTACTTTGCGAATAATGTTCCCGTCGGCATTGGTTGACGGAAATTCATCCAGGTGATCAATGTGTATGAATCCTTTCAATCCGGACGGCTTTTCGCCAACGATGAATATCTGGCCGATGTTGGTCAGGTTCTTGAATACGGATCGGAGCGAAAACCGGATCTCGTTGTCGGACCATCCGGAACCGGTGCCCAGGACATAGACAATATCAATAGGTTTCATATGCTTTTATTCCATAAAATCGGATATCGGTATTGATGTGGGATAGTTGCCATTCACTAAAAAAATCAGTTGGCAGCCAGGCTGTGAAATCCACGGCATCAAGATTCTGATAGTAATCATGGGTTAGAGGGCTATCCTTCGGGTGGTGATTTGTTGTTCCGTGTTCCTCACGTCCAAGTCCAGCTGCCGTAATGATCAGGAGCCCGCCGGGGCGAAGGAACCAAAACATTTTTTGAAGGGATTCGTCGAATGATTCATCATGCTCAAGCATTTCAGTGGAGATTACCACATCGAATAATTTATTCGGGGTGTAATCGCATACGCGGGTTACGACATCGACATTTTTACCGTCCACTATATCTATTCCGGTATAGTGGGAATCGATAAAGAAGGGACGGTTGTTTCCATTGACGTCGAGGGAACCGCAATCCAGGACGTCAGCATCCCTAAAAAATTCCGGATGAATTTGTTTTATCCCCAGGATAAAGTCTTTTACTCTTTTATGCATGGTTCTATATGTTTGGTGTAATCGAATCCTTCAGCCAACCGGCAGTAATGGAGGAGATAAATATCTCTCATGAGTCGGATTTCCAAGCCGGCTTTAAGTATTGCGTTGCTGATTTTTGTATCCACCCCCAGTATCCGTTTTTCGGAGGCGGTTACGCGAACCACCGGCAGGATCTTATCCCAGGTTGATTTACGGATCACCATCAGGTGCCCGGCGATACGGCGGGTGATGGCAGAGGAAACGCCGGGGGATCTTTGTTTCACATCGTCTGCAATTTCTTTATGATACAGGATTGAATCATTCAACATATCTGCTCCAGGCACCTGTTGTATTTTGTAGTGGCACCGGGATGCGCAACAGGTAAAGAGTCCTGTCTCCGGATGGGCTTCAATATGGCGCTGGATCTGGTGCCCGAAATCCGGATGCAGGAACATGGTATCTCCATCCATGATTATGGCCCAATCATCCGGTTGAAGCAGGCCCATGCAACTGGCGATGGCATCCAGTAATTTGAAATTGAAGCTATACGGAGTAAAAAAGTAGATCATTCCGAAAACTACGGAATGGAGGGAGTGCGAAAAAGGACAAAAAAAGGGCTCCTGATTCAAACCGGAAGCCTTAATTCCGTAACATAACAGTTACAGCTTCCCACACAGGCAGGGATAATTTATTCTAATCTTCAGGGAAACCCTTATGCCCTATTGCGGGTAGGTTGATGTTATCGCATGTAATTTCCTTATTTCAGACCTTATAATACTTTTTGCGTAGTCAATTCTTTTTTCTTCAACTAATCTAAAAAACCCTCTTTCAATATCAACAGCAATCTTCTCGCTATTTAATTCTTTGGCGATAAAACCACATAATTTGCACCATTCCAAATAATTCTTTGTTGATTTATTAGTAACTCGAATTCCAGTATCACGTTCTGAATAAGGTATTCTTGACAATGGATTTTCATGGTTTTGTGGATCACCTAGATCCATAATTTTTTTGTCCAAAGTAACAAACCTCGCAGGATCCAGGAACATTAATATTTTACTAATGAATGAAAATTGCGAGAATTGTGGTAGGCCCAACTTTTTAATTACAATTGGGTCAAATTCATTATTTTTCACTATGGTAGCAAAGGCTTGCAATTGAAGATTTGAAATCTGGCCTCTGAATTTTTCAACCCTTACTCTTCCATAACCTACTCTATAATATCCCCAGAAAAGTACGTTTGACAATCCATCTTTGATCTGTTTTACTTCATTGTTATACAGCTGTTCCTGAATATAATATTCGAGTTGCCGGTAATTCTCAAATTCAATTTCTTGATCCAGACCAAAATCGAATAATCTACAAGGAAAATTATATGTTGGAAAATCAATATTCATAGTCTCCTTTTTATCGGCGCTAACGCTTGGCCGCTATTCCCTATGCGGTTGCTGAATTGATCGATAGAGGGATACAGGTTGGAGAGCATAGGGAATAGCGGTTTGTTAGGCTTCGTTTTTGTTCATGTTTTTGAGAATTCTCCATTCCAAATTGCCAGCGATAGAAAGCCATTTGAATATTTGAAAAGCATACTCGCACATAAATTCCATTACATCAGCACCCTGCTTTGCTGAAATGGAAATTTTCCGAGATCCTCCATTTTGCACCTCTATTTCAAAGAAGTATTCGAGAATTGAAATCTCATCCTTTTTCAGTTTGTTAAACTGATCATTCTCAAAGATAGACTCAGAATGAATAATACAATGTCTTAAATCAATACTCCGGTAACTTTAAATTAAACGATATTAACAATTCCATGTTGACAAAACGCTTGATGGGAGCGCGATAGCAAAAGAAAAAAGCATCTGGTTTGTAGTCGCTAAACAGAACAAAA
>JBBAAF010000167.1:0-7614 GCA_041658425.1 Bacteroidales bacterium
ATCCTGTTTATACACTTGGAATCAGCGGAAAAAGCTGGATCATTCGCACCGCGTTGTCCGACCGGGATATCGTAAAAGTCAACCTCGGCGATTCGGGATTCATTGCCAATATCGAGATTTTTCCCAGCCGCAAAGTTTCATATTACCTGATCCCGATGGCTTCAGTAGTAGAAGCCGATGGCCGGATCGGTTATGTTTATGAAGTTACGCCGACGGGAACCGCCAAAAAAGTGAAGGTAACCATTGCCACTTTGTACGGAACGCAAGCTGCCATTTCCGGCGGCCTCGAAAATGTGAAAGTGGTGGTCAGCGACGGTGTCGCCTATCTGACCGATGGCATGCCGGTGGATATCAAAAAACAGTGATCCCGATTTGAAATGAAAATATCTGAATTAGCCGTAAAGAACCATCAGTTTACCATAGTTGTATTCCTGATGCTGATAGTGGTGGGGGTTTACGCTTATTTAAAAATCCCCCAGGCTGAAGACCCCGACCTGCCTATGCCGATCGTGCCGGTGACCATCCTGTATCCGGGAGCTTCACCCATCGACATGGAAGAGCTGGTGGTGGTTGAGTTTACTGCCGATAGCGATCCGGACAAGAAATATGACGAAGTGGTGCGGCAGGTGCAGACTACCCGGCCTTCCTTGCCGCAGGATCTGTATCTGATAGATATTAGGAAGATTAACGCCGGCGAAACCAGTATTATACAGGGCGCTATTGTCTCCGGAACGGCTTCTTACGATGAATTGAGAACCCAGGCTGAAAACCTGAAAGACCTGATTTCGACGGTACCCGGAGTGAAAAAGGCCGATGCGGTGGCCCACCCGGCTAAGGAACTGCGGGTAGCCGTCGACCTTCCAAAACTGTCGCTTCTGCACATTACCATCACCCAGGTGATGAATGCCATTCAGAGTGAAAACGCCAATATTCCCGGGGGAAGCGTGGAGATCGGGCCTCAGAAATTCAATATAAAAACCAGCGGCAACTACCGGAGCCTCGATGAAGTAGACCGAACCATTGTAGGTGCCAATATGGGACAGATAGTCTATCTGAAAGATGTGGCCACCGTGGGTTGGGATGATGAAGATCCGAGATATTTCGGGCGATTCAACGGTACCCGAGCCGTTTTCATTACCGCCAGCATGATGGATGGACAAAACATCCATGATGTCCGGAACCGCATATATGAACAGTTCGATACCTTCCGGAAGAAACTGCCCGCTTCGATGAAACTCGAAAACGGCTTTGATCAGTCGCTGAACGTGAAAAAGAAACTCGGCGGTCTTCAGCGGGATTTTCTGTTCGCTATCCTTTTGGTACTCTTAACCTTGCTGCCGCTCGGATTGCGTGCATCGGGAGTGGTGATGGTCGCCATCCCGTTATCGGTATTAATCGGAATTTCCGGGCTCTATTTTCTGGGTTACAGCATCAATCAGCTGAGTATAGTTGGTGCGGTTATCGCTCTTGGTTTATTGGTGGATGATTCCATCGTGGTGGTGGAAAATATATCAAGATGGATCCGGGAAGGATCAAAACCAATGGATGCGGCAATCAGGGGTACCAAACAGATCGGTGCGGCGGTTTTAGGTTGTACGGCAACGCTTCTTTTCGCCTTCTTGCCTTTGATGTTCTTACCGGGAATGCCAGGAAAGTATATACGGATTCTGCCGGTAACCATCTCCCTGATCGTATTGAGTTCACTGTTTGTAGCGCTCACCATTATCCCATTCATTACCAGCAAGATATTCAAAGGCAACGTAGACCCGCGCGGAAATTTGATCCTTCGCGGGTTAAACAAAGTGATCGATTTTACTTATGGCCGGGCCCTTCAATGGTCTCTGCGTAATCCTCTGATAACTATTCTGATAGCATTTATTTTCTTTGGATCTTCGTTGTTTCTGATCCCTATTATCGGGTTCAGCCTGTTCCCGAAAGCCGGGATGCAGCAGTTCCTGATTACCATCGAAACACCCAAGGGGAATACCCTCTCGGAAACCGATAAAGCGGTGCGTTTTGCCGAATCGATTGTTGGAAAAAAGAAGGAGATCACCTATTACATGTCTAATATCGGTAAAGGAAATCCAAAGATCTTTTACAATGTTTTTCAGAAAAGTGAACAGACCAACATCGGCGAACTGCTTTGCGAGATGAACCTGAAAAAACAGGACGAAATGACGCTGTTCCTTGATAATCTGCGAGATACATTGAGTACTTATGTAAATGCCCGAATTTTTGTCACCGAATTTGAGAACGGTTCAGTGATCGGGGCACCTATTGCTTTACGGCTCGTGGGGGATGATCTGGGTTTGCTCACCACATATTCAGCAACAATAGATAGTATCATGAAATCCACTCCCGGGACAACCTATGGAAAAAACCCGCTCAGCGAAACCATGACTGACATCCGGATTGCCGTCAATACCGATAAAGCCGGAATGTTTGGAATACCTGGTGTAGAGATCGATAGAACAATAAGACTTGGACTGGCCGGACTGGAGGTAGGGAAATACCGCGAGGCCAACGGGAAAGAATACTCGATTAAGGTTCGGCTGCCCAAAGATTCAGCAAATACTCTTGCAACCCTCGACAAGATCTATGTTTCATCGCTCAGCGGTGCCCAGATCCCATTGTCGCAGCTCGCCCGCATAGAATTTGAAAGCTCCCCCACCCTGATTGAGCACTACAACCAGGAGCGATATAACCCGGTATCCTCCTATGTTAAAACCGGATACAATACAGACAGGGTAACCAAGGAAATTCTGGCGAAGATAGATGCCATCAAATTGCCTGAAGGGTTCAAGATTATTCCATCGGGAGAGATTGAAAGCCGGCAGGAAAGCTTCGGAGGCGTGGGGATTGCTATCCTGGTAGCTATTTTCGGCATCTTCGCCATTCTGATTCTTGAATTCAGAACCTTTAAAAGCACGCTCATTGTATTATCGGTAATCCCCCTCGGCATCATGGGAGGTATCGTAGCGCTTTATCTTACAGGGTTCACTTTATCATTTGCCGCTGCGGTTGGTTTCGTAGCCCTGGTAGGTATTGAGATCAAAAACTCGATTTTGCTTGTTGACTTCACCAATCAGCTCAGGCAGCAAGGGGTGGAGTTCAACGAAGCTATCATTAAGGCCGGGGAGATACGTTTTTTGCCGGTCATTCTAACTACGATGACGGCCATCGGCGGCCTTTTGCCGATTGCTTTGGGAGATTCAAACCTCTACTCGCCGCTGGCCTGGGTGATTATCGGGGGATTAATTACGTCGACCTTGTTGGCAAGGTTAGTGACGCCGGTGATGTATAAGTTGCTGCCGCCCAAAGTCGTGACGCATGACGCGGAAGATAGTGACGATTGACGAAGTACCCTCCCTTAAGGGGCTGCGACAAAATGCCCGAGACTGAATTCCGGAGTAATCAAAGAGTATCAGTTGCCACTACCTTTAGCATTGCAGAGAGCAAAATGGATTCTCTTATTAATTGCCACTATTGTCATGGAAGCAGTTGTGGTATTTTGTCCCACCCCCAAATGAGCACTGGCTTTCCCTCCCTGCAAGGTTTTTAATTTACGATTGTTGGATTTTTGTTATCAAAGTTTTTAACTCGGGCAATTGTTCTTTAATGGTATACCAAACAACCCACAATTGAATTCCATAATACTCGTGCGCTATAAAATTCCGGAATGATCTTGGTTTATGCCAGGTATAGGGGTTCCTTTCCGTCAATTCCATAGATAATGAAGCAACAGCTTCACCAATGATCACGAATTGATATAGAACTGCGCTCTGAGTTTTAATATTCCCAAGGAATTCTTCCTCAGTCATATTTCGGATAAATGCTTCGATGGCCTCAATAGCATTAAGAATATGCTCCAAACGCTCCGGATCAGAAGGGACTCTGTTTTTCATAAATCAGAATTCGATCATTATTGACACTTTTCTCAGCAAAAGACTTCACGGCTCCCTCCATAACTATATCGATTTTATGGCCGGTAGCTATTTCTCCCTGATATTGTATTTCTGCCAAATCAAATAATCCAAATTTATGCGATTCATCGACCTGAATCATAACATCTATGTCGCTGGTTCCGTCTGCTTCATTTCGGGCTACACTGCCGAAAACCCATGCCTTCAGGACACGGGGGTCAGTTTTGAAAACTTCAATAAGCTTGGGTTTAATAGTTGACAGGGTTGGAACCTTTAATGTTTGATAGGCGATTCTCTGTTCGGCTAATTGAATAGCCTCCAGCGCCATCTCTTGATCCCTAACCTCGTAAAGAACACGTTCCGACAGCCATGATTTTACCAACTGGTTCCGGTCGACCCCAAAGTAATCGGCCATCTTTTGAACCTGGTCTTTAGAGGCTTGACGAATGCCCCGCTCGATCTTTGACAGGATTGCCTGATCAATGTCCAGGAATGCAGCCACAGTCCGCAATGGCACTTGCTTTTCCTGCCGGAGTTTCCTTATTTCTTCACCAAAGCTCAACACGATTTTGACTAGATGTATTTTGACATATTTTGTCAAAATTACAAAATCTATTTAGATTCAAGCAGAAAAAACAGGAATTATTTTTACCCGCATTAACAAGTTTAGGTAGACCTCAGGAACCCTTTCATCCAGCCTCCGACCTCCAGGCTATGAACCGGTTGCTCGAGGCTTTTTATCCCAACTGCAACTTGATCAGGCTCCAGATACCTGGCATTTGCCAGGATCAGTTTGTGCTCAAAATCGACCGAGAATTCAGGGTGTCCCTGGATGCCGAGCATGTTTTTTCCTACACGGATCATGGCATTGGGGCACAGGGGTGACCGGGCAAGCAGGGTGGTATCCGGCGGCAGTTCCACTACCTGGTCCTGACACATCATCAGGAGGTTGGCTTCGCATGCATCGGGCGAACCGGGGAAGATCCCGTCGCATACGTAATAATCGGTTAAATCGAAATCGGGTAAAAGACGACGGAACATCTCAGGGTAACTGCCGTCAGGATGTTTGAGCTCCTTGCGGGCATGGTCGCAGATCAGTAAGCCCAGGTTCATAGCTGTTTAGGATTTTAAGGATTCAGGTTGCAGGTTGCAGGTTGCAGGTTGCAGGTACCCGATAAGAAATTACCTCCAAACCCCAAAACTCAAAACTTAAAATCGAAGTGCTGTCATCCCCGCGAAGGCGGGGACCCCTTGACGCTACACTGAGTCCGGCGAAGGCTGGAGCCCCGCGACGCTGCATTGAGTTCCGCGATACCGACAATTGCAACCCGCAACCTGCAACCTGAAACCCGACACCCTCTTTTACGCATTTTTCCACCTGCCCAATTGCGGTATATGTGAGGTATAGAACCATCTCTTAATCGGGCCATGACCTTGTTCTTTGAGGATTCCTTTGACGAATTTCACCATCTCTTTCGAAGATTGAAAATTGTCTTTAAAATTCCCTTGTGCATAGCAATGACTGCAATAGGTTATGCTCTTTGAGCCGCCCTTTTCCGTGCCGCCATGCCCCGGATCTTTGTCCATCGGCATGCCGCAGCTCTGACAAAACTTATCAAATCTGCCCATAATGGATTTTCAATTTGTTTAACTTTTAATCAGTATTTCACATCAAAAGATAACACATTTCATTCGTAAATCTTTACTGCATTTTAAACAGTAAAGCTTACGGTCATGATATCTAACTTTGGCCCCCTTACAAATCCTCATGAAAATGATGAAAAGAACCTCAACAATCTTACTGCTCATTTTGCCTGTTTTCCTCGCGAGCTGTGAATTCATGTCATTCGAGGAGTATGAGATCCCCCCGTACGATGGAGCATTTACCTGGACGAAGGTCACCGGTAATGCCTAGTGGTCGAACCGCCTCGACCATGCAGCTGTGGCCTATAAAAACACCCTGTGGCGATCGGCAGGCCAGAAACACAATTTACAACTGGTGATAATAAGGCCTTTAGGATATAGACTTACCAAATCATCAAAAATGCTTTATCGTGAACCGGCTTATCTGATTTGCACAGACAATGAACTCAATGTCGAGAAACTTTTACAGGCTTACTTATGGCGTTGGGAAATTGAGGTAAACTTCAAGGGAAAAAAAACATTGCCGGGATGTGGACAAGCTCAGGTAAGAACTCATGAGTCTGCTGAACGGGTTCCTGCTTTTATCTCTGCAATTTATGCAATGCTTCATCTGGCAGCGCACAGATCTCTTAAAACAGCTAACCAGATGCTGCTGCCACGACCAAAATGGTATCAGAAAAAGGAAGGGAAGCGCCACTCAACAGGAGATTTAATCAATAACCTAAAGGCTCAGGCATGGACTAAAGCAATTGGAATGAATTTCTCAGGCTTCGTGAATCACGAATTGAAAACACAAAGCCAGAGAAATGCAGCTAACCCCTTTACTTCTGCTATGCTCTATATGAGAAATTAGCCAAACTCAAGACCCCTCCCTAAAGAAGGGAGGGGGTAGGGTGGGTACTTAAGGCAGGGGGAGGGTACTTCTCACCGGCTTCCGAAAACCCTCCTTAGCAGATCGCTGGTGCGAGCGTTGATATCGGTCCGTATCAGTTTTTCCTGATCCTGTACTTTGATGAACAATCCCCTTAACGCCTGTTTCGCTGCATCTTCGGCCGATCGGTTGATCTGAAGGACCACATCTTCAATCAGTTTATCCAGTCCGGGAACCTTTTTCGCATAGGTAATCAGTTCCTGAGTCTCCATTCAGAATATCGCAGGATGTGTTCAGCGCAAGTAACCCAATCAATATCAGGGTTAATGGATCTCTAATCAATTTCATATCATAAAAAATTTTAGCATTTCTACGTTTGTATTAGCAGTCGTTAAAACAAACCGTTAACTTTAATTGTTTCGCCGGCTTTCATCCGGTATTCTGCTGTCTTATCCAGGTAACGCACTTTGCAGGTGCCCCCTTTTTTTGAAGAAATTGCACCATTAACGGGTTTCCCGTTCTTCCAATCCAGATCCACCTCAAATCCGCCGCGGGCACAAAGACCTTTGACTGCCCCGTTGGGGTATTTGGGCGACAGTGCAGGGAGCAGCACGATTTCATCGTCCATCGCACGGTTATTCGGCCCGATGGTCGTATACCCGATCAGGTATGCCCAGCGGGTATCGGGATCGAAATACAGGTGCGTGTGAAATGCATTCTGGGAACCGCTATGACCCACAACCTGCAATTCGTCAATATCTTCCAGGAACCAGGTCAGTCCCATCCCGTAATGTCCCACTTCCTGCGGTACCCCTTCGAGGATCGGGATGGTTTCGCGGAACATCTCCTCCAGGCTTTCCCGTTTCAGCACCCACCGGGCCTGCTCCGGATCCATGTTACCCACCAGGAAGGAGATGTACTTGGCCATGTCGGTGAACGGGGCCATGAGTCCGCCGTTCGAAACGGTAATCCCGGTGTTCAGGATAAAAACCGAGCTGCCGGCAATATGATTTTTCACCATCTGATCACGATAATAAGCCCGGAAAGCATTATAATCCTGGGACAACAACGGTGCTACCAGAAATATCAATGCTATGCTGAGTTTTGTTTTCATAACAAATAGGTTTCAGATTTCTGAAAGAATGAAAATTAAAGATAAATTTATTCCGATAATCG
>JBBAAF010000168.1:0-7602 GCA_041658425.1 Bacteroidales bacterium
CAAGTCTGAAGTAAAACTGTCATTATATTCTGTACCATCAACCAAGCCATTTAATGAAATAGAATCAAGACGAGTTAAACTTTCGATGTCGTATATTATTACAGCCCCATTATCTCCACCACTTAAAAAAACTGTTTTTGAATCTTTTGAAAAGGCAACTCCTAAATAAGATCCTCTGGATAATGGTGATTTGATTTTATTATCGTAGCTGGGGACCCTGATTGAACCTAATGACTGGATATCAATAATGGTAAACACCCCATCATGGAGGGTTACTGCTTTTTTGCCATTGGGGGAAATTGCCAATCCGAACGGGTCATCCGTTATTCGAATTAAATTTCCAGCCGGTGTTACAAATCGTCCGCTGGGTAAAATTGAAGTACCTGTACTATTTATTTCTGTAAATTTATTTCCTGCCGGAACAGACAAAATTTCAACCTTGTTTTGTGAAAATCCAAATTTACAAATTGTTGCAAAAAGGAAAATGATCGCAAAGCGAGAAAATAGAGTCATAGCTTATTTATTTGAATACAAATTAATAACAAATATCTGTTTCTTTTGATCATTTTTCCCTTCAACCGGAACTGAACGATTGAAAGCAATTGTTTTTCCATCATTTGACCACACAAGGTTTGATGGAGCTTCATCAGTTCTGGCTGTTAGTCTTTTATATCTTTTCTCAAACGGACGATCTGAAATATCACAAAGTACGATACTGTTATCCCAAATGTAGGCAATAGATTTATTTTCATGGCTCCATCTGGCAGCGGATTGAACATCAGAACTATGCTCAGTAATCTGAATTGGTTCTCCTCCTAACGGGGAAATCAGAAAGATTTGTAGAATGCCATTCTTATCTTTAGCTAAAAAGGCTATTTGGCTACCATCCGCAGAAGAGCGAACAACTCCGCCACATCCCGGATATTTGGTGTTTGCTGTATAGGTCAATCTTCTTTGCACTGTTCCTTTGGGAGGCATCGGACATGAATTCTGAGTTCCTTCGAGAGGGCCAAATTCTCCGGGAATATTGATCGAATCGGGGATGTCAACAACAAAGAGTTCCTCAACTGCTTTTTCATTCTTATCACCTACTTTTCCGAGAAATGCTCTTGCAACTTGCATGGTGCCATCTGGTTTTTTATAGCCGCTTGTTCCTATCCAACTGTCGGAAGCAGCATTGCTGATTTCATCACTTCCAGGTTCAGGGTCGGGAACAACCCTGACAACAACCGCACTATACCATGTCCCGTCTACATTTTCACCAGCTTCATCTTTGTCGATCATCACCTGATGTTGCTGATTTGATACAGCAATTGTCCTCAAGTTCCATTTGATGCCGGTTGAGTCTACTAATTTTTTCATGATAGCATCATTGTAGGTATAGCCAATCCATTTGCCATCGCGACTCCATTCATGCCGGTGGGTTCCTCCCCGTAATGCGCCGGGTGTATATGGGAATGTCACATCCCTTGAATCCATATTTATAGGAACATTTGGTTGGTTGTCTTTTACCATCACGCCTGTACGACGCCATTGCTGATAAGGATTTTTTTCGGTACAAACCGGTAATCCATGTATAAAAATGACCATGTTGTCAATTGGATGATAACTGGCAGCCCCTGCTCCGGGACCGTAATCATGGTTATCCGGAATTTCAAAAAGAACTTCTGTTTCTCCGGTTTCGATATTTACCCTTTCTATGGAAGGACTTGCGCCTATTCCACCAGCATTTGTCCGGGTGTCATAAACCAACCATTTCCCGTCAGGAGAAAAGTTGTCGTTATTGTCCAAGTCGTGATGCTTTGAGTTGTCATTGGTCACCTGAATTTCTTTGAGAAAAGATTCAGGTGTAGCACACGATCCTAAAATTAATATTCCTGCCATTAACGATTTATATTTCATTTTGAACTTACAGATTTTAAACAATATAGCATTTTTCTCTAATGCACTCATAATAGTCAAAAATTTGATTTCACCCTGAAATCGTCCAGATAAAACTCAACTATTGGAGCGGGTTCGTCTGCTCCTTTCAAAGGTGGTGCCGGTTCCTGGTTTGGGGTTTGGCGGGTTGGCAGATCACGATACGGACCGGTTCTGAAAGAAATTCTTTCAACAGATTGCACTGCTTCAGCGAGCTCTGCATTTTTCAAAAGCTGCGTCCCATTTACTGAAAGGCTGTAAATGCCAAAAGGGCGTGTATCAACAGTTATTTTCAGGTCGTACCAACTATCTGGTTTATATGATTGTATAACTATTTCTTTACTTCCGTCAACCGCCTTAATTTTTCCATCAACATCGAACCTGATTCGCACAGGACGGTTTCCATAACGGTCGGATACATCGATTTCAAGTAATCCGCTTTCTGTTTGTTTAGGGAAAATCCTTACCTCAATCTCTGCTTTCTTTGTTTCTTCAAAAACACGTATAGCTCTGGCATAATCATACGGGTCTTTATCTTGTAAAAGAAGGCTTTTATTTTTTACAGAAGGGAAATCAACCACTTCAACAGGTGCCCATTTCGGACTGTAAATGTTCCAGTTAATAGCTGCTCCTCCTGTGCCCATTTCGTTGAAATCATCATCGACATTGCCTACAATACTATAGCGAATTGGCAAAGGAATCCTGCTCACCCACATATCTTCTTTGTTCATGCTATATGTAATCCACATATCATTACCCGGCGGGTTTCCGTTGCCTTCTACAATTCCACGGGTATAACAAGGTCCGAAATCTTTCCAGCGACCCATAAAACGGCGCGGAGGAACTTCGCCCTGAACCAGCAGCATGTTGTCATAAATGATGCCGTCATCGCTTGATATCACGATCAACGGGTACCGGTATTCGTCGAGTTCGATCGGATTGTAACAAATGGCAAAACGGCCGTCTTCGGTTGCCTGCCCCCACATTTTGCCTCCGGCCATAATCAGGGTAGGTGATTTTACCGGTTTACTAAAATGAACACCATCATCGGACAAAGCACAAAGTGAACGTTTCCATAACCCGGTTACTTTTCCATCTTTCCGGTGGTAATAATTAAATGCGCTCCCTGCTTCGGTTATAGAATAAAATCCATCCAAACCATGATCCTCGTCCCACCACTGCATGGTTTTTAGTTTATCAGCAAGCAAAGCATTACAAGCATCTACAAATCCTTTGTCATTTGATTTTGTATAAAACGGATAACTGGTATTGCTTTCATTCCATTTAGTATGACTACTGAAACGAATAAAATAGATAGATCCATAAGTCCCGTCCTTATGTGCTTCGCGGACAACACGTCCGATCCCTCCTTCAAGGAAAGGGTCTTCAGCATGTCCGTAAAATGCCAAAACCAGCAATCTTTCGTCCGGAGCAGTGTAAAAACCCATTCTCTGGTGCATCATGTATCCCGTGTAACCTTCAGGGATTTTAACCCCGGTGGGCGCTTTATACGGAGGAAAAACAACTTCCGGCTTTTCCCAGTTGCGCCCGTCAACAGATGTTGTGATGAGTGTTTGTCCGGGTGCAATATGCTCATCCACAGGATTGCTGAGGTATTGCTGATAAAACCTGCCATTCCAGTAACAAAGGTTCGATGCATGATTGTATGTCCAGCCATGGTCATCTGACCATTCGGGATGCGTCCGGTTTGTTCTTACAGTCTGACGACTTTCTGTTCCAATAGCATATCGCAACCGCCCTTCATGAACGTTAGGATCAATCGTTACCCCACCAATATAACGAACTGGTTCGTTCACACTTCCTGTTTGGGAAAATCCCGTATTTGCAAGGCTGAGAGATAATAATAATGAGATCGGGATAATTTTCATTATTTTTTTGTTGCTAATCAATTTTATTTTCGGGACAAAACATATATTTCGAAGATAGAAAAAAACTTAACTTTCCTTCCCTGGGAATAGGGTACATTATTAACACACTTTTTCAATTCTAATTAAAACTAAAATAAATTACTGTTATGAAAACAAGCACCTATCGGATTCTTTTGTTAAGTCTGGCAATTTCAGCAACATATCCCACTACAGCACAGGAAAAAACAACGGGAAAATCCTTAAAAGAGGGACTGTTTCAGCTGAATGAAATCGACTTGCATGTTCATGCAGGAAAAGAACGTCCGCTCCCGCTTAATGAATGGATAGATCTTTTCGCTCGTGATGGAAGAAAAGTAATGCTTTTGCTGGACCACCTGGAACTTTACCGTATGGATGACAAAGAGCACAAAGAGTGGATAAAAGAAAATGGTTTCCATGATTGGTACCCTGTAACAACAACCGGCAAATATGATTTCATGAAAGAAATGGCGACAGTTGAAAGTCGAAACGATGTTCTTACTTTCAGAGGTTGGGAAATATGGGAAGGAGAATTTGAAGAGGGGCTGGAAAAGCAACCTATGAAAGAGGCTGAAGTTATAGGCTGGCATATATCGAAAGCAGCCTGGAATGGCAAAGCACCTGCAGGTAAAGAACTTATATTCAGGGCCAGACAAATTGTTGGTATTCAAAAAGAATTCCCTGTTCCTATGATAATTTTTCATCCCTTTATCGGACGGATAAAAGCCATCAGGGAAGCTGCAGCTAAATCCGGTCGCAATCTTTCTTCTATAAAAAAAGAAGAATACCGCTATTTCACCCCAACCGAACAAAAGGAACTAATTGAAATCTTAAACGGAAGTTCAATATATATTGAACTTTCCAGAGGATGGTCCACCCTTTGGAACGATCCGGTTGTGCGTGAGGCATTTATAGAGGACATTCGCCCACTTGTAGAAGGTGGAGTAAAATTTACTGTTTCGACAGATGCTCATGGCAAAAATAGCTTTGATAAACCTTATAACCCGGAATCCTATTGTAATGATTTGGGAATTACATCAGAAAACGTAAATACTATAATCAGAGAATTGCTTGCTATCAGGGCGAATAGGAATATAAGGTAACAATAAATGTCACATTCTACAAATAAACAATGAAGTTTAAAATTCAATGGATAGCCATTCTGATTGTCAGTTTGAGTCTGGGAACTGGCTGGGCTATTCGCGGACAGTTCGGACACGAACAGGGTGCTGCCTGGGCTGGAGGTATTGGTGCGCTGGCATTGGTGTTGGTATCCAGGCGTACCGACTGGTACAAGAAAATGCTTTTAATCGCACTTAGTTCTGCCGTTGGATGGGGTGCTGGCGGGATGATTAGTTATGGAGTTATAGCTGGCAGTTATGCGCAAAGCGATAATTTTCCCAATGTATTTTACGGATTAATTATGCTGTTCATCATTGGGGGATTATATGGCTTACTCGGTGGTGGTTTGGTAGGATTAGCACTTGATTCCACAACTGAGAAAAAAGTGAAGTGGGGTTCACTTGTAGCAGAAATGGTTGCCGGCGGACTCATCACACATTCATTTCTTATCGATCAGATTGGCATACAAATGAGTCCTCCACGATCTGATGCATGGGCCATTTGCCTGGGTGCTGGACTTGCCCTGATCTGGTACTTGGCTCGAAACAAACATTTATCGCCTTTAAGAGTAGCTTCTTACTCTGCCCTCGGTGGAGGTTTCGGTTTTGCATTCGGAACCTTTTTTCATCTGGTCATGAACTGGCTTGAAATCAATTTCAATACCTGGAATATGGCAGAATACAGCATAGGTTTCTTTGGCGGTATGGGTATGGCGTATGGAGTGTTCAGCTCAAAATGGCCGGATGAAACGATTGCTCCCCGAAAATGGGAAAACACATCTGCAATGTTGTTGTTAATCATATTTATTCCGTTAGTTATTTTCCGTGAATCGTTTTCGTACAGCAGGTTTCTGGAAAAATATCAAAACTTGGCAAACGCCGGAAACATCGCTTTGGCCAATACAATTTCAGCGGCTATAATCACCTTATTTTTGGCATTGTTTGCTTGGTACCTTCTGGCAAAATCGAAATATATTTTCAGTAGAAGAGAAGTGATGCTGCTTTTCCTGGTTTACTCCTTTGCCTATACACTTCTCAGTTATATTTCAACCGGATTATATACAGGTACATTCCTCTCAAACTCAAACCATCACCTCTATGTGGTTAATATTATCGTGGTTGTTCTGTTGTTATCGAAAGGATATCCGGCATTCTTCGAGCAACTTACTTATAAAATCAGTGCGAAAAAATGGATAGTATATGCGATAATGGTTATTCTTTTCTTTGCTGTTCTGGCTTTGCTTGCAATTAAACTTCATGGTGAAACCGATCCTACCTACGATAGGTTTCCAATGTATTAATTAAAGCTAATCTTTCCCGATTCGTTTAGCCTTTATTCGATTACGCATTCACCTATCATCGATAGGCAGGCTCAGACGCTCGAGGTTCACCATCAAAAGTCAACTCAATGACGCTTAAATAGGGATCCGGTGGATATTGGGGCAAATCGTGAAGCCACACGCGGTCGCCCTTTTGTTCGATCCGGGCGTACTGGCCATTGGCCAGCAAACAAGCAGATTTTACCTTACTGCCACACCAGGCAAACGGCGCGGTCGAGCCTGGCCATCGTTGGATCATCAGATAAACTTTATTGTTCACCCTGGCTGTAAATCCAAGATTGGGTGCTACCACCGGGGAAGGGCCCGCGCCATAAATTGCTTTACCATTGACTTGCATCCACTTGCCGACATTGTTCAGTATTTCGATTTGTTCTATAGGTATCGTTCCTTCACCATCAGGACTGACATTCAACAAGAAATTCCCGCCTTGTGAAGCACAAGAAGCAAGCAACCGTATAATTTCATGGGTAGGCTTGTAATTGCGGTCATAGGGTGCGTATCCCCATGTGCGGTTCATGGTAAAGCATGATTCCCATGGCCGCGACTGTGCAGTAACAACATTTTCCGGTGTGGCGAAATCACCAGGCAGGCTAGCCCGGTCATTGATGATTATATTTGGCTGAAGCTTTCGGGCCATTTCGAAAAGTTCTTTTGAACGCCAGCTTTCGGGATCATTCGGGGCTGGTGCATCGAACCATAAAATATCAACTACCCCATAATTGGTAAGCAACTCACGAACCTGCGCGTGGGCCTGTTCCCTAAGCAACTTCATGGTTGAAGGCGAAACCGGGCCTCCTTGCGGCAAGACCCCCGGCAAATGCCAGTCCTGCAAGGAATAATAAAAACCTATACATATTCCAGCAGCATGGCAGGCCGTGGCGAATTCTGCGATAAGGTCGCGCTTGGCCCCGGTTTTTGGTGCGGTGAAATCCGAGACCTTGCTGTCAAATAAACAAAACCCATCGTGATGTCTTGTGGTTAGGATAATGTATTTCATTCCGGCCTCTTTGGCTTTCGCCACCCACTCTTTAGGGTTGTATTGTTGAGGATTAAATTGGTCTGCCAGTAAAGCATATTCAGAAAATGGAATGTGCTCCTGATACAACTGCCATTCACCCCGTCCTCCCAGAAGGGAATAGACGCCCCAATGGATAAACATTCCGAACTTGGCATCTTTCCACCATTGCATTTTAGAATTGTTTTGTTCCGGGATAGCAGCCCTATCAACGTTTTGGGCAAACGAATTGTTGATAAATGCAAATAAAACAAGTGCAATTATCAACAATCTAATTGTCAGCTTCATACATAAATTTT
>JBBAAF010000169.1:0-7600 GCA_041658425.1 Bacteroidales bacterium
GAGAAGGTGATTTTGCTGATGCTATTTTAAAAGCCGCAAAAGACCTGGATGCAGATATTATTGTTATCGGCTCCCATAGTCAGAAATGGCTGGAAAAAATTGTCATGGGCAGTGTGACTGAGAAAGTACTGAATCATACTACAATACCGCTGTTTGTTATTCCAACCAAAAAACGCAAGTAACCCGGGTTTAACATGAAAAGATTTCTGAAAATCGGCATACCCATTCTGGTGCTTATACTGGCAGTAATGTTGTGGTGGAGGTTCTGTTTTGTTTTTGGTGAAGGCGTGAGGGCCGGTAATCTTAATTTTTTAGTGAAAAAAGGCTACATATTTAAAACCTGGGAGGGGAGGCTCATCCAGGTGGGCTTTAAAACCCCCGCACCGGGCGCAATGCAAAGCAATGAGTTCGATTTCAGTGTTGCCAACGATAGCCTTGGCGCTTTACTTGAACGCAGCAGCGGTAAGTTCATAGAGATTCGCTACAAGGAGTATCTTCATTCGCTGCCCTGGAGGGGCATGAGCCATTATGTGGTGGTTGAGGTTTTGAAGGTCGGTGATCCGGGGCCTGCGTCATTATTGCCTTATTAGCTGACAGATAGCGACTTGCCGAAACCGATAACCGATAACCGACAACCGGTAACCAATAACCAATAATCATGAAAACCACTAATATTTTTGCCTTTTTGCTTTCGTTTGGGATATTTATCCTTTTAACCAGCTGTGCATCCGTAAAATTTTTCAATGATGAGGGATTGAAAAATGAAACAGGCTTGCGGGTTTATACACCAAAACCATTTCTTTTGGTAGAGTACCGGAATACCAAAACAGAATCCGTGAGAACTACCATTGTCTATTTGCCCGATTTGACAAAACCGCAGTACATCAAACCAAAACCGGGAATTGGCTCCAACGCATTAAAGCTGGAGATTACAAATGGGTTCCTTACTTCCTATGGTTTAACCACCGACACCAAAATACCTGAAACACTGGGAAAAATTACCGACCTGTTAACTAAATCGACTTCCTCAATAGCTGATATAACCAGGAATAAAACCGATGTTGAGCCCGACCAACCCGTCTTTGAGTTATATGAAATTGTAATTTCTGATGGGCAAACAAAATTGGTGCAGGTAAAATTGTCCGAAGTGAAATAAATTAGATATATAAACCATGTTTAACTCTGTTGCGTTGGATGTTGTCATAGGCCTGATCTTTATTTATCTGTTATATAGTCTGTTGGCAACCGTTCTATCCGAGATGATTGCTTCCGTTCTCGGATTGAGGGCGCGAAACCTGAAAGAAGCTATCAGCCGAATGCTGAACGATGATCGGGTAATTAGCCGGATAGGACGTGTCCTGAATTCCCTGAATGTGATGAAAAGTGCCGACAATAAAGTCGTCAATAGTTTTTACAATAATCCGGAAATCAAGTATTTGGGCGGTACAGGTTTGTACAGGAACCCATCTTCCATCAAAGCAGAAAGTTTCTCTAAAGCCCTGATTGATGAACTATCAGGCAACGGACCGGTTACCGGCGAAAAAATCAATATGGTTCTGAGGATAAGTGCCGCAAACTCAAAAAGCACTGGAGCAGGGGGGGATCAGGGGGGCGCCCTGGAGAGGGAATCTGCCGGATATATTCTTGGCTTATGGCAAGAGGCTGAAGCCGACATGGCTAAATTCAGGCTGCTGCTCGAAGATTGGTTCAACCGCACCATGGAGCAGGCCTCCGAATGGTATAAGCGTAAAATTCAGCTGGTTTTATTGATTTTGGGCTTTTGCATGGCCTGGTGTTTCTATGCTGATACATTTGTGATTGTCAAAAAACTCTCTAACGATAAGAACGCCAGGGAACAGATGGTCAGTCTGGCGAATGCTTACATGCAATCCAGCCTGGCAGCTAAGGATACTTCCCTGATTGAAATAAAGAAGAAACTGGATGCCGATATAGCAAATGCCAATACCGTTCTGGGACTTGGCGCCTGGCTGCCTGAAAGAGTCAGGGTGGTTATGGATGCCAAAACAAAAGAAAAGACGTACACCCCGCAATTAGATCCCCATTCTTTATCTGCCACACATCAGAAGTTCTCAAACGGCATAATAACTTTCACTTTCGGAGATAAGCTGGGTTATCTGTTCCGGTTAGTGTATCACCATTTCTTTGGATTCCTGATTACCGCCATTGCTGTTTCCCTGGGGGCACCCTTCTGGTTCGATCTGTTGAATAAGGTAATGAAACTAAGAACCTCAGTCAAGAGAAAATGAAGGCATTATTTATAGGCGGAACAGGCAATATCAGCACCCCGGTGAGTAATTTGGCAATTGCGAAAGACATAGATTTGTATCATCTGAACCGGGGGAACCGGGAACCGGTAACCGGCGTTACCAACCTGAAGGCTGACCTGAGGGATATGGCCCAGGTGAGGAAAGCAATAGCCGGTCACAAGTGGGATGTAGTCGTTAACTGGATCGCCTATTCTCCGGAAGATATTCAGCGCGACATTGATCTGTTTGAGGGATCTGCCCGTCAGTATATTTTTATCAGCTCAGCTTCTGCCTATCAGAAACCGCCTGCCAATCCGGTAATTACGGAATCAACACCCTTGCGGAATCCGTATTGGGACTATTCCCGGAACAAGATTGCCTGCGAAAACCTGCTGATGAGCGTGTACCGTGAACGGGGTTTCCCGGTAACCATTGTCAGGCCGTCGCATACCTACTATTCAGTGATCCCGGTTTCCCTGGGCGGATGGGAAGAGTTTACCGTTATCGACCGCATGCGAAAAGGCTTGCCTGTTGTGGTGCATGGAGATGGAACCTCATTATGGACCATGACCCATGCCATCGATTTTGCCAAAGGATTCCTGGGCCTGATGGATAATCAGCATGCTATCGGAGAATCGTTCCATATCACTTCAGATGAAGTGCTTACCTGGAACCAGATCTATGAAACGGTTGCCCGGGCGGCAGGTTGCGAGGCGAAAATCGTCCATATTTCATCGGAATACATCTCAAACTATGCCGATAAACACAATTTTCCTTCGGTACGGGGTACTCTTTTAGGCGATAAATCCCATAGCGCTTTGTTTGATAATTCGAAAATAAAGCGATTTGTCCCGGATTATGTAGCCACTACTCCATTCTCAGAAGGCATTAAGCAAACACTTGACTGGTTTGATGCAGAGCCATCCCGAAGGGTAGTGAAAGATGAAACCAACCGGTTTTTAGATGGACTGATTGCCATGGTAAAAACTTAGAAATTTCCGATATTTGATGAAGTTATAAACCGCAAATCATGATCATCTCAGGAGTTCTGGGCCCTGCCGAATTAATACTGATTCTTTGCATCCCGCTGTTTTTCCTGCTGCTACCGATTATTGCCATCGTGGATATTCTGAGGAGCAGATTTGAAGGGAACAACAACGTCCTCTTTTTACTGATTGTAATTCTCTTGCCGATCGTTGGATCGATCCTCTATTTTATTATCGGGCCTTCCAGGAAGGTAAGATATTAAAGACAAAGTTGTCTTTAAATAAATAATCCGTATCTTTGGGTACAGATTTAAATGGAAATATCATGACAACGAATGAATTGGGCAAATTGACAGTTGGCGAAATTGCCGAACTGTTTGCCAAAATCAACCAGGAACTGCTGCAGCACCTGAAGAATGAAGAAGAGATCCTTTTCCCGGCTATCAAAAAAGCCCTGGCCAACAATTCAGCTGATACCAAAGCAACCATTGTATCGGAAATCACCCGCATGGCCGGCGAGCATGAATTTGCCGGCGGGGCCATGGACCATATCAGCGAAATCAGCAAACATTATCTGGTGCCGGCCGATGGCTGCAATACCTATGCTGTCACCTATAAATTACTGCAACAATTTGAAGATGACCTGTATATACACGTTCACCTGGAGAATAATATCCTCTATCCGAAGGCGCTGGTTCTGGCAGAAGCATAGGAGTTGTCTGGCGGAACTCAGTGTAGCGTGACGGGGATCTCTACACCCTAACAAGGTGCTTGATGGAACTTTTTGTAAATTTGGAACCAGATTAAATCATGGTTAATGAGAGGCTGGTTGCTGAAAAGTCGATTCTTCATTTCGGGACAGCGGTTTTCCGGTTTCAATATAAAGTTTTGTATATTGGAGGCTAAACCTGATCCAATGAAAAAGGCCGTTGCTCTGATCGCTCTTATCCTCGCCTCTCTATTGGCCTCTGTGATATTCGCCCAGGAGTCCAAACAGAAACTCTACCGGATCTATGTGAAAGATTTTAATCGCATTAAAACGATTGAGAATAAAGGTGTCAGCGTATATAACCTGAAACCGGGTTCCTATATTGAAGTACTGGCGCTTCCGGAACAAATTCAGAATCTGGGCATTGAAGGGGCGGAGGTGAAATTCATAGCCAATAGTTTCAAAGAGTTATATCAGGGTCAGCCGGGATTTAAAACTTCACCACCTTTTCATAATTATCAAAGCACTTTGGATGAGTTGATGGACATTGTATCCAGGCATCCTGACATAACTAAACTGGACACGATTGGCTATTCCGTATCGGGCAGGGCAATTTGCAGCCTGAAGATTTCAGATAATCCCGGTATTGATGAAGATGAGCCGCCTGTTCTGTTTGTTGGTAATCATCATGGTAATGAAATCCATAGCGTGGAAGCCACCCTGTTTCAGATCAATTATCTGGTTGATAATTACGGATCGGATGCTGAGGTTACCAATTGGATCAATACGATGGAGATATGGTATGTTCCGATGACAAACCCCGATGGTCGTGAGGCGATGCGCCGGACCAATGAGCATGAGGTTGACCTGAACAGAAATTACTCCTTTGCCTTCACGGCCGGCGGGAATCATGGCCCTGAAGCTTTTTCGGAGCCGGAAACCCGTGCGATAAGAGACTTTGCCGCACAATTCCCTCCTATTATGAGTCTCACCTACCACACTGCCGCGCAGTATCTGCTTTATCCATGGACCCATACGGATGAAGCAGCTCCCGATTCTGCGGCAATGGTTTACCTGGGAAATCTGATCAGCGAGTCGATTACTTTTACCGATGGTGGTAGAAGCGGACATTATACACTGGTGCAGGGAGGAAGATGGTACTTCACTGCCGGTGAGTATTGCGACTACATGTATGTAACCCATAATACCCTCGCATTTACGGTAGAGATGGGCACCAGTCAGGCTCCTGATTACAGTGTGATTCCGGAGATGGTGGAAAGCAACCTGAAGGGAATGAAGACGTTGCTGCGGCAAGTCAACCGGGCCGGTGTAACCGGACTGGTTACCGACGCCATCACAGGATTACCCGTCAGGGCCACTGTCGATATTCCGTCGATCGATAATCAGGGGAAATTGCCGCCGCGATTGGCTGACAGCCTGCTTGGCAGGTATTACCGCTACCTTGAACCCGGTGAATATACTTTTCATATTTCTGCACCTGGATACCGTCCGGTAACCCGGGAGGTAACCATCTCAGCGGACAGCTTAACTCATTGGAACATTAAAATGATTCCGGTTGAAGTGATACAGGTTGAAAATGTAGTGCTGTCGGATACCCGATCCGGGAATACCTTCGGGAATGGCGATGGATACATTAATCTCGGTGAAATTATCGGTCTATCCTGTACCTTAAACAATGGCAAACCAAAAAATGCTACGCGGACCTATGCAAAAATAAGTTCATCCAATACGTTCATTCAATTCCTGACGGATAGCCTCTACTTCGGAACTATCTCAGGGAAATCATCAAAAACGTCTGCCGACACGGTTTTATTCCGCATGGATCCGGGCTGCCCTGACGGTGAGAATCTTGATTTTGCCATTTTCATCAGTGATGCGGAAGGATTTAAATGGACTCAGCACATAAACCTGGATGTACATGCTCCAAAGCTGGAGATTTCCCGTATCCGGATCGATGATTCAGCGGGAAACCAAAACGGCACATTCGATAACGGTGAAACTGTCACAATCGAACTCCAGGTGACAAACAACGGCCGTCAGGATATTCATGAACTGACAGCCATGATAAACTCAGAGGATCCTTATTTTCATATTATTTCAAACGTAGACCAATCCGAACAACTGGGAATCAGGGAATCCCACACATTTGCTTTTACGGTATCTCTCTCCCCGGATACTCCAAAAACCCACATCGCCGGGTTTAACGCTGAGATGGCCTCAGCCGAAGGGTATTCACCGACCCTGGGCTTTCGACTGCACAACATACAAGGCTTCTATGATGATTTTGAGACAGGCGTCTACGGATGGGTTCATCAGTCTTACGGGACCACCTCAAATAGCAACGACGACTGGCAACTCGGAACTCCGGCAGGTAAAGGCGGAGATCCCGACCATGCGTTTTCCGCAAATAATTGCTGGGGGAATGATTTGGGCTGGGACTCTTTCCAGGGAACAAGCTGGGACGGCATCTATGAGGCTAATGTTTTCAGTCTTCTTCGGAGTCCGGTGATTGATTGCTCCAAAATGTTCGATGTCGGCTTAAAATATATGAGATGGCTGAATACCCGGCTCAATGATTTTGCCCGGATAAAAGTCAACGACCAATTGGTCTGGCAAAGTGCCAGTTCCGGGAATATCGATTCGGAATGGACCGAACAGATCATTGACATCTCCGATATTGCCGACGGCAATCCTGCGGTCACAATCACGTTCGAACTCCAGACAAACAAAGCAGCACATGTGGGTGGTTGGAATATTGATGACGTGATCGTCGCCGATGGTTTGGTTTCCGGTTCAACATCAGAGGAGGCCAACCTGAACGTTGAACCGGCTGTATTGTACGATTCCTATCCAAGTCCATTCAGTTCACTGGCTACCATCAAATACTACACTGTGTGTGAGGGTCCGGTTGAGTTGACTATCTATGACCTATCAGGAAGTAAAGTTAAGACACTGATATCTTGCGATCAGCCATCGGGACAGCATCAGACTACCTGGGATGGGAAGAATGGAAACGGGCAGCCCGTGGATTCAGGCATCTACTTTTACCAATTGAAAGCAGGAAAATTTGCCAGGACGAAGAGGTTAGTACTGATTCACTAAGGATTTTGTGTCAGGTTCGGTAACCTAAGATAGGAACCTGTCGCCGGAAGTTGCCCGAGATTTGAGATGTTTTCGTAAGCGGTGATATTGTCTCCGCAACACCAGATTTAAATGATAATTCAGAAAAGGTAATCGACTATACCCGTTATAATATTCCTGCAAAAGAACTGCAAAATATATCCCGGAATTGGAGTTTAATGGGCATAATTAATCAGAAGCAAACGCGCCCGCAGGATACGCCAATACCACTAAAAAATCTATCTGATAATGATTTTCCTGATTGCCACCCTCCCATCTTTCAGAATGATCCTCAGTAAATACAATCCGGTGAAGGTCTGAGGAATTTCAATTATGAACCCGGAACTTTGCATTATAGCCTGATAGTCTGATGCTTTTCTTCCATCAGCGGCGAACAGGAAGATGTTTTCAACATCGACAGTACCGTTGAATTCGACATAAATCACATCCCGGGCAGGGTTGGGATAGATGCGTGCGATCGGGTCACCAAGACTATC
>JBBAAF010000170.1:0-7562 GCA_041658425.1 Bacteroidales bacterium
AAAGGGTAGATGAATATTCAGCCGCCATTAAAGGTAAATCATATAAACAGATCCGAAAAGCTCATATCGCAGATTACCAGAGTCTTTTCAACAGGTTTGATATCAGTTTCGGTTCTAACGGACGGGATTCCCTGCCAATGGATCAGCGTCTCCGGATGTTTAACCAATCGCCTGAGGATCCTGGCCTGATCGGCCTGTACGTGCAGTATGGCCGGTATCTGATGATCTCCTCCAGCCGGCCGGGTACCCAGCCGGCCAACCTACAGGGTATCTGGAACCAGGACATGCATCCGGCCTGGGACAGCAAGTATACCACCAACATCAATGCTGAGATGAACTACTGGCCGGTCGAAGCAGCCAACCTGAGCGATTGCCATGATCCTTTTTTCAAGATGGTCGGGGAATGCGCTCAAACCGGCGCCGTGACTGCAGCAGTGCACTATAACGCCAATGGTTGGATCCTGCATCATAACACGGATATCTGGCGCGGGACCGCTCCAATCAATCATTCCAATCATGGCCAGTGGGTGGGCGGCAGCGGATGGACCAGCACTCATTTCTGGGAGCATTATCTTTTTACCCTTGATACGTCATTCCTGCGCAACCGGATCGGGCGGCTTGGCCAGCTGCAGGAATGAATGGAAGATGTGGATGATCCGAATGAACACCACCGCCATGTGTCATTTTTATGAGGTGTTCATCCCGGCAATGACATAACCTGGGAAAAATCCCCGGAACTGATGAAGGCAGCCCGGCAGTCGCTCAGCTTCCGGGGCGACGACGGCACCGGCTGGAGCCTGGCGTGGAAAATCAATTTCTGGGCGCGGTTCCTCGACGGCGACCACGCATACGAGCTGATCAAGTTGCTCTTCCGAATCAAGGAGGAAGCCAATGTGAACTGGAGCGGCGGCTCCTATGTCAACCTGTTCGACTCCCATCCCCCGTTCCAGATCGACGGCAATTTCGGTGCCCCGGCCCTGCCGGCAGCACTGCCTGATGGATACATCCGGGGAATATGTGCCCGCGGGGGATTCGAGCTGGATATGGAGTGGAGTGGTGGAAAGGTTAACAGCCTGTCCGTCAAGTCAAAAGCCGGTGCCACCTGTAAGATCAGGTATGAGGGTAAAATCAGTGAATTCCCAACCGCAAAGGGGAAAATATATACAATGGGCAAAGACTTTATCCTGAATAACAGATAACTCAGCTTCAATAATATCTGAAGGTTTTTCACTAATTTTCCTTGCACAAAATATAAAAACCAACTTAATAACTATAACCATGGCTCCTTCACGAAAAATGAACCGGCGCAGGTTCCTCGAAACAACTGCTACCGCATCTCTGGCCATGACCATTGTGCCACGCCATGTAATGGGCGGACCAGGCTTTGTGGCGCCCAGCGACAAACTGACTATCGGATATATCGGTTGCGGTACGCAGGGCCTCAGGGAAATGACCGGACTCGTTGCAGATCCTGCAATTCAAATCGTTGCTGTTTGTGATCCCAATCAATTCACCACGGATTATGTGGATTGGGGCCCCGATGGAGTGCGGAACGATATCCGGACTGCGCTGCAGGACCCTCAATGGGGGAAAAAAATGAATGGTATCCCAGGGGGAAGAGATATCGGCCAGGAGTTTGTGCAGAAATATTATGCCAAATCCAAAGATTCAGGGAATTACAAAGGATGCTCGTCGTATGCCGATTTCCGGGAATTACTTGAAAAAGAGCAGGGTGTTGATGTAATAAAAATTATGACCCCCGATCACCTGCATGCGGCCATAGCCATCGCCTCTCTGAAAAAGGGGAAGCATGTGGTCACTCACAAACCTATCGCCAACAGGATGAACGAGGCGAAACTAACGATTGAGACCGCCCGGAATACAGGATTAGGCACCCACTTGCTGGCATGGAGCAAACGACCCGACTACGATACAATAAAGAATTGGATAAAAGATGGATTTATCGGCGACCTTAAGGAGATACACAACTGGTCGAACCGGCCAGTCTGGCCACAATGGCAAAGCAATCCGGCCGAAACACCGCCTGTCCCCCCGGGTTTTAACTGGGCACTATGGCTTGGGCCGGTACCTGACCGTCCTTATCATCCCAACTATACCCATGCCGTCTTTCGCGGATGGTACGACTTTGGTGGCGGAAGCATAGCCGATATGGGCCATTACAGCCTGTTCCCGTTATTTCTCACACTTGGGATCAATACCCCTGCCATCAGTGCAGAAGCGTATGCCACTACCACCTGCACCTTAAATAATCATGTGGCAGTTGGTGTAAAAAATGAGGTGGCTTTTCCATTATCCTGTATCATTCGTTTTCAATTTCCTGCCCAGTCTGAATTACCTGAGTTTGACCTGATATGGTATGATGGCGGTATGAAACCTTTTGTACCCGACGAACTGAGAGCCGTTGGAAAGACATTAGCGCCCGAAGGAATGATGTTCGTGGGCGATAAGGGGAAAATAGTTGCCGGTTTCAGGGGTGAAAATCCGGTTCTCCTCCCCGAATCAAAAATGACCTATCTTAAAAAAGAAGAGAGTGAAGAAAAGGAGACCGTGAGTAATAACATCTGGATCGAAGCTTTTAAAAACAAAAGGCAATCTCCGGGAAGTTTTATTCACGCAGGTTGCGTAACCGAAACAATCCTTCTGGGCGCCGTTGCCTTGCGGGCCAGAAAAAGAGTTGAATATGATTCAGCCGCGATGAAGATAACCAACCTTCCCGAAGCGAATAAATTCCTGACCAGAGAGTATCGTGGGGGATGGGAACTTTAAACTCACATTTCTGAAAAAAACCATTTAACACCAATACTATGACAAGGATTGCACGTAGGGATTTCCTCGAAAAATCATTGATGATCGGAGCAGTGGCTGCCATTTCCCAATGGCCATTAAATCTGAGCGCTCTGTCACCGGCGAAATCCGGCAAATTACCCCTTGGCTTCCAGATCTGGACGATCAGGGACCAACTGATAAAAGATTTTTCAGGAACTCTGAAAATGATGGCAGGTTTGGGATATCAGAGTGTGGAAATGTGCTCCCCTCCCGGATATGGTTTCGAACCTCTGATGTACATCAAACCAAAAGAGATGCGTCAGATGATAAAAGAGGCAGGTCTGCGCTTCGAAAGCACTCACTATGTGATGAATGAACTCAGGAACAATCTGGATGAACGCATTGAATTTGCTGCAGAATCAGGTCAAAAACAGATGATATTGTCAAGTTTCGGGTTGCCCGGCGGAGCAACGATGAGCGATTGGATGAGGGCTGCTGATGAACTCAATAAGATAGGTCTGAAAACCAAAGATGCAGGTATTCAGATGGGCTATCACAATCACCACCTGGAATTTGAAAAAATTGACGGGGTACTGATCTATGATGCGCTGTTAAATCAATTCGATCCTGAAAATGTAAAAATGCAATTTCAGGTAGCGGTAATCAGTATCGGATTTCAAGCTACCACTTATTTTAACAAGTACCCGGGAAGATTTATTTCGGCACATCTGGCCGATTGGTCCACCATTGAACAAAAGAATGTGGCATTGGGCAAAGGTATTGTTGACTGGAAAGAGTTTTTCAATTCGGTAAAAAAGGGTGGAGTGAAAAATATCTTTGTTGAAATGGATCAGGATATCTTTCAGGATAGTGCGACCTATTATCATAGCCTTTAACTGCCAGATATTGCATTTTACATCGACAATTGCCTTCGGAGCATGCTTTATGCCTAGAATTATTTCCAGAATCAACTCCAATTAATCATGACATCAAGAGCTTTTTATCTGCTAGCCGCCCTGGTATTCCTGCTCCCCAACGGGGTAATCGCACTATCCAGCCCGCACCCGGAACACCCAAGGCCCCAGTTCTTCCGTGAAAAGTGGCTTAACCTGAAAATCGCAGAGAAGCTGGTAAGCCTTGCTTCTACCCGGGCCAATTTTGTTCCAGGGGCCATCTGGCCCGATAACCAGGGGGTCCACATCAATGCCCACGGGGGTGGGATCATCCATACCAACGGCCGGTATTACTGGTTTGGCGAATATAAAACCGGAGGACCCGAGGGAAATACAGCTATGGTCGGCGTCAGTTGTTATTCATCCGAAAACCTGTACGAATGGAAGAATGAGGGCATCGTGCTGAGTGTTTCCGACGATACCACCAGCGTGATCCGCAAGAGCTGTGTCATTGAGAGGCCTAAAGTCATTTTCAATAAGGCCACCGGCAAGTTCGTCATGTGGTTTCATCATGAGTTGTTCGGACAGGGCTATCGTGCGGCCATGTCGGGCATCGCGGTTGCCGATGCGGTAACCGGTCCTTACACCTATATCAGAAGCATAAGGCCCAATGCTGGATCCTGGCCGATCAACGTGCAGGAGACTCATAAAAGAGCTGTGCCAGCGAGCACTAAAGCCCATTATGGCGGTGGCCCGGGCGGCGGTGGCATCCAGCATCTGGGGACCGTGGAAAGAACTGGGAAATCCCTGTCGCGGAACCGCTGAAGAGAACGAAAAGACCTTCTGGTCGCAAAGCACTTACATCCTGCCGGTTGAGGGGAAACGAAATGCATTCATCTTCATGGCCGACCGGTGGATGGACCAGTGGAACCTGGAAGAATCCTTCAATTAACCGATGGAACAACTTATACAATTGAAATGGATGTATTACCAGTCATTTAGAATACTCATGAAAACATACCTTACAGTCGCAATTTTAATGTCATTCAGCACCCTGATGGCCGGCAACATCATGACCCACTGGGCCTGGCACAGTTTTCCGCTTCCCGAGGGGGCAACAATGGCCGACGTGCCCGAAACCGGAACAATTGAAACCGGCCGTCTGGTTGGCGAAATGAAGCAGGCCTCGGCCAAGCCGGAGGTGAGATCCTGGATGTTCCAGAATCCGCATGGGTTCAACCTGGGACGGTTGCGGCTGACCGATGCGGCCGGCAAAGTCATTACCGTTGAGCAGCTTGCAAACCCAACCAGGACCCTGGATCTTTGGAAGGGGGTCCAGACCGCAGAGTACACCTTCAACGAGCATCCTGTAAAAGTTCAGACCACGGTTCATCCAGATATCGACCAGGTGGCGGTCAGGATAGAATCTGATCTGATCGGAACCGGCGAACTAGCGGTTGAGTTGGAATTTCCCTACCCGGTAGGTTCTGTCAGGAATGAGCTGCAGAGCCCGTGGTACGGCAAATGGGATCTCGATGACCGGCACCGGACGCAGGTGGTCCGGACTCCGGGCAGGGCCGATATTGTCCGCACCCTGGATCAGACTGAATATTCTGTCAGCTGGAAATGGTCGGATCCGCTGTCCGGATTTGAGGAAATGCCGGCAAACCACCTCTTTCGCCTGAAGGGGGCCAAAGGCACCCGCCTGCTCGAGTTTGTTTGTGCTTTCGGGCTGAAGAAGCCCGGCGAGCTGGCGGGATTTGAAAAAACCAAAACAGCTTCGGTTGAAAACTGGCAAAAATACTGGATGAGCGGCGGGGCCATCGACCTGTCGGAAAGCAGGGCACCCCGATCTGCTGGGCGTTTGCGCTTTTCTCCCTTTTGTCGACGGAGTGGACAGGGAGACGGCCCGCCGTACAGTCGAAAAGATCGATAAAGAGTGGCAATGGGCCAACATGTGGGGCTGGGATTACCCCTGGGCTGCCATGATGGCAGCCGGCTGGGACGGCGCTCCGGACAAAAATGCGCCGGGTTTCCCGGATAACGGGCAGTGGGTGGTGAAATGGGAAGGACTAAAAAGGGCTCTTTGATACTATAAGTTCAGCAAAGAGGCCACCGGTGTGATTTTCGACCACTGGGGGAACGAAAAGTTCCCGGACCAACCATAGTAATTACTCACAATTGAGAAAATTAACCTTAATGTTGCTTTCCTGAAAGATGGAATAATTGAGTACTCACTGGTGCATTGCTACTTTGTGAACTTTGTGTAAAGCCTTTGTGCCCTTTGTGGTAAAATAAATGTTACCCTTCGGCAGTGTAAATGAATAGGAATATGCATAAAAGAATTTCGTATTTTTACTCGATATGACTACCGAAGAGGTTCAACGAATGCAATGGGAAAAATGAGCAATGAGGAAATTCATAAAGAACTTATCAATAAGCTTCATGTAGAACATGCTTTCTGGTCTTTCGACAATGCAGAAATAAGCCATATCTCAGATGAAACCCTTATTGCCAATGTGTTGTTGCACCTTGATATTGATGATGTATTACTCCTTTTTAAACTCTATCCGAGAAGGAAGATTCAACAGGTATGGAAAGATAAAATGCTGGCTCAGGAACCTATGTATCATGGGCTGAACAGACTTTACTCTTTCATGTTTTTTAATATCAAGCACCCTGACAGGTATATACGGGATTATAAGAATAAGCGATATAAATCGGTAATATTCAAGGTTTAGCTGAACGAACGAATATAATATTTGAGGCAGCATCCATGTTAAACTGTATAAATGGTTATACGCTTATTGGAGGATCAGCTCTATCATTGCAGATAGGAAAGCGTTTAAGCGAGAATTTAGATTTTTGTAAGTGGTCAACTAATGTGAATTGAAAAAGTTGATGTTTTAGGTTTTGATCAGGTTAATTTCATCGTAAGCGGAGTGAAAATCTCGTTCCTGACCAAGCAGGAGAATCTAAGTCCTATTACCAGTGTAGTTCCTATCCTGAACAATATTAAAGCAGCGGACCTTGATTCCATTGCGGCGATGAAAGTGGAAGTAATGTTGCGCAGGAGCGAATGGCGCGACTATTATGATATTTATTCCATACTCATGGAAGGTAAATCATTAAAAGCAATGATTGCCGGAGCAGACAGTTATTCAAACCATCGTCTTAAAACAAGAGACGCCCTGAATTTCTTATCCAATAGCACTAATTATAAAAAGGAAAAGAACTTTCATCTTTTGAATCCTTTGTATGATATTGATGGTAAGGAAATCGAAGAATTGATTAAAATTTCCTTTCCATCTTCCCACTCTTTCGCTGGATCTGGATTAACAAAAAAGTTATCTTTGATCAACTGCTAATAAGAGATGGAGTAAACCATAGTAAAAGACCGGCAAATGCAATATGTGACATTAAGAAATGAGTCACTTTTAGTACGAAATTTATCAAGAGGCAATCTTTTGGCATTTAATACCTTATATAAGGAGTATAGTGGTAGATTGTATCGTTTTGCATTTGGGTATTTAAAATCTGAAGATGAAGCTGAAGAATTGGTTCAGGAGGTCTTTACCATAATCTGGGAGAAGCGGGCAGATCTGAAAGAAGAACTCTCATTTAAATCTTTTCTGTTTACAATAGCTTTCAATATAATCAGGAAACACTTCCGGACTAAAGCTCATTTGTCTGATTATTTCAAATCCGGACTAAGTGATGACCTGGATATGCAGACCTCTCAGAAAATAACTTATGATTCACTATATCAATACATAACTGAACTTGTTGGCCAAATGCCCCAGCGACGTAAGGAAGTATTCACAAAAAGCAGGCTTGAAGGCTTAAGTATAAAAGAAATTGCAGAAGAACTGAAGATCAGCC
>JBBAAF010000171.1:0-7522 GCA_041658425.1 Bacteroidales bacterium
AAAGGATCAAAAATCGTATGCGCGAAAGTCCCGAATACCTGATTTACGATGTATCGCAGAATGACTGGGATAATCCCTGCCAGTGCGAAAAATGTCAGGCAATTGTGAGCAGAGAGGGAAGCGAATCAGGGCTCATGATCTGGTTTGTGAACCAGGTGGCAGAATCGGTTGAAAAGGAATTTCCTGATAAGTTTATCGGCACCCTGGCCTACCAGTATACACGCACACCTCCAAAGGCAATACGTCCGCGTAATAATGTGGTTGTCCGTTTGTGCAGCATTGAATGTTGCTTTGCACACGATTTCAAATCATGCCCCCAAAACAAATCCTTTCTTGAAGATATTAGAAACTGGTCAGCATTAGCACCTCACCTTTATATCTGGGATTATGTGGTAAATTTCAGCCATTACGTGATGCCTTATCCAAATTTTAAAGTCCTTCAGTCCAACATTCAAACCTTCAGGGAAAATAATTCGATTGGTATCATGGAACAGGCTGCCTACCAGAGCCGGGGCGGTGAATTTTCCGAGCTCAGGGCTTATCTGATTTCACGCTTGCTTTGGAATCCTGATTGCGATGTTGAGGGGGTTATCAATGATTTTATGTATGGATATTACGGCAGGGCAGGGAAATTTATCAGGCAGTATTTTGATTTACTTCATGGCCGGATCACTCCGGAAACCCATATTCACCTTGGATTATCACCTGATGACCCGATCTTTTCGGACGATTTTATAAGTGAGTCGTATCAACTCTTTGAAGATGCCGGGAAAGTTGCTGATAATGACGAGATATTACGGCGTGTTGAAATGGCCTCACTGCCTGTTTTATATCTTAAATGCAAACGAACACCGGTACTCGCAAAATATGATGGCGCTTACACGAAATTTTGTACAATTGCTAAACGGGAAGGAGTTACATTTTATGCTGAAGCCGGCGAACCACACCGTATCTCATTTCATAAGAGTGTAGAGAGTGCAAAGTGAAGCCGTAAAGTACCCTCGAGAAAGAGTAACGCTTTCGTTCAATAACCAATTCCGCATCAAATTGTTCTGATTTGTAGTCATGTTAAAATTTAAACTGCGGAATTTTCATCAGTTCCCCATCTTTTAATGCGGATTCATGAGCAACAATGCCCGAAACCGTCAGGTTAAGCGCTATAGCTATATCCACCAATGGTTTACGATCCTGAATAATGGTGTTAATAAACTCGTTGGTTAGGTGGCCGTGAGAACCGCCATGTCCGCCTGCCGAAACACCGGGAGGGAGAGCCGGACGTTCCAAACTGGGAAGCGATTTTTCAAGTCCTTCGTACTTCCCGTAAAATGAGCCTTTTTGCCCCCGAATGCGGCCTCTTTCTCCACCATCTCCCGGAGTATCCCAACTGACACCCATACGCGACATACCCCCATCACTGGTTCGAAAAAGAGCGATTTCGGTACCATACGGATTCCTGTAGCGATTATTTGCTGACTTTAAATGGTCAACCATACTCGGCATCCCGAAACAGGAGACTTCGGTAAAACTGCCGCCGGTTACGCCAATTTCGTACGCATTGGAGTGTGTCGGATACCATTGCGGTGGCAGGCCCACGCGCCAATCCTTATAGGAGGGCAACGGTTCGGGCATATAATGATAATACTCACCTTCGGAGTAAATGAGTTTGCCCAGACCACCGTCGGTATAAATCTGGCGCATCGCATAAAGGTCTTCATGAAAGCAGGAGGTTTCGAACATCATGTATTTAAGACCACTCGCTTTGACTGCTTCGAAAAGCCTGTCCGCATCTTCCAGCGATCCGAATATTGCCGGCACCGCAGAGGCAACGTGTTTTTCATGCCTGAGTGCTTCGATCGCATGCCTGGCATGGCTCGGTGCATCGGTCGCGATAAATACTGCTTCAATAGTATCGTCTTTAACCAGTTCCTCCAATGAAGGGTAAGTTTTAGCGCATTTACATGCTTTTGCCAGTGCAGCGCAACGATCTGGAATAAGGTCGCTTACCGCCACTACCTCGACGTTCGGGTGATTCTGGAAATCAAACACGGCCCCGAACTGGCAATAACCGTATCCAACGATACCCACCCGAATCTTTCGATCCGAGAAAGGCACCCAGCCTTTGGAAAGGTTCAGGTCTTCAGGTGCCTTCTCGAATCCCTGAATAACCGTTTTTTTCCCGGTGGCACAGGAGTAACTCAGGGCTGCGGCTCCGATGGAGGCCGTTCGCAGAAACCAACGACGTGAAATACTGTTGGCTGCGTCAGAATTTAATGAAGGTGCCTCATTATGGCCTTCCTGTGAGAGTAAGGATGATTTTATTATTTCGGATTTCATAATCAGGGGATTAATAAAATTATTTACTGGTATTCATTTATATATCGTGTATTTCCCATTTCGGTAATCATCGGTTTTTATAATCAGCTTGTTTAGTTTTTTATCAAACTGGTAATTCACTGAATCTAAAAGAATTGTATTATCCAGTTCAACCTTTGTCGGCTTTGTATTCAGATTTATTTTGAGGATATGAGACTTGTGTTCATCTCCCAAAGTGATATTAATCCTATCTGATTCGCCTTCCACCATTACCGATGTGCTTCCGCTTTTATCCGGATGATGAACAGTAAATTCATTTTTGCCATCCGGATAGACAAGCAGTGTTAAATATCCCTCCGAGTTTTTATCTCCGATTCCTGTATAGTCACGTTGAATATTCATAGGTACGATGGCTCCTTCACGGACATACACTGGGTATTCATCCAGCGGAAACTCACGTTCAAATGTTACCGGGCCTTCAATAACTTCCTTATCATTAAAGAAATATCTCCATTTTCCTTCCGGTAACGTAATTTTATTCATTAATTGATCTTTGTATATGGGCGCTACAAGAAAATTTTCGCCGAATAGATAATGGTACTTACCATTTATGGGTCGCTGTAGTAAGGTTCCTCCGTTATGTGCCTTAACCACATAAGTGTACATATAGGGGATTAATTCAGTATGCAGCCATGAAAATTTCCGTATTATCTCCAGTTCCTGCTCCGACCGTTTCCACAAAGCCCTTTCTCCATGGCCGCCATTGAGGAATAATCCGCAAAACGCAGAAAACTCTGCCCACCGTATATACAGCCTGGGTGGAATGACACTGCCGGAGAAACCAGCCACATCAGAGCCAATAATGTTGTAACCAACTTGGGCACTTGTCATAATATTCCTGATTGCCAATTCAATTCCATCAATGCCATCCATAGCAATGTCACTGTTCTGTTTATCTTCCTGTGATATTTTGCCGGTCGACTCCCAGGTGTGCTTCTGATCACCCACCCAGGTTACCGGCGCAGCATCGATGGGAGCAAAGCCCTCAGGATGGTAACCCCGGTCAATCGCCCGGGCCAGTGTAACGAATTCCGGGTTCTCCTTAAGTCCGTATCTATATTCATCGCGGTAATAATGGTCCATGTAGGTGCGGGTGGTCATCAATCCGTCATGGGTCGTCTTATAGAAAAGGGGGACAGGCCCGACCAATGTATAGAAAAGTGTTGCAGTCCCATCCAATTTCCACCCGTCGATGCCGTAATTGAAAACCTGTTGCTGTAACCCGCGCCACCATTTAACTGCATCCGGGTTGGTGTAATCAATAAAGCCCCCTTTTCCTTTCCACCATTTAATCTGATCTCCCCTGCCGGCCAAATATCCCTTTGAACGGGCTTCATTAAACCAGGATGCAGACTCTTTAAGCCTGGTATCTTTGCTGAAACTGTTAACCATCGAGGTCATCCAGAGCACCACCCGGTATCCTTTATCCTGCAAACTGTCAAACCACTCTTCCGGGTTTGGATAAAGAGTTGTATCAACCTGAAAATCATTATAGCACGTACTCCATGGGCTGTCCAGCAGAATGGTACGAACAGGAATATCATTGTTGGCATAACCTTCCAGGAGCGTATCAACCCGTTGTGCTGTATTGGAATCATCCTCCCACAGCCAGCATTCCAATGCCCATGCCGGAGTGAGAGGTGGGTTTCCATGTCGTTGCGCATTAAAAGGGACTCCACGAAAAGGAAATGCAAAACCGAAATAGTAAATCAATGACAAAATGATGACAATTACCAAGATATATTTCAGGATTTTCCGGGTTCTCGCTGGCTTTGTCATGATATATAGAATGATCAGTTATATACTTTTTGCAACTCTTCCTGGGGCTTCTATTAATATGGGCATAATCTGATTAATCATCAAAACTATAATTTTTCCATATCTTGTTGACATAAAAAACGCATATGAGACGATTTGGAATCATTTTGGGTATTATCCTGCTGAGTATGTTTCTGATTTTCTACTTTAGTACTTCCTATGTTGAAAGAGCCTCCTATATTCACGCAGATTATTATCAAAAAACTGCGGCACGAATCGATAGCATTAAATCAGCAATGGTAATCGTAAATGACTCCATACAAGCTGGTTTTGCAAAGGTAAGTATCACACCGAGCCTAAATAATTCTGAAGATATTTATTCGGAAGGAAAATTCATTCAGGTTCCACTTGCAGGTTTTGGGGCACGAAAAGGGAAAGCAGCCACCGGTATTCATGACAGTATTTTTGTCAAGGCTGTCGCACTGAAAGTTGATCGGCAAACCATTGTTTTTGTTAGCGCTGATCTGTTGATTATGCCTCCAAATATTATAGATTCAGTAATCATACTACTTTCCAATGAAGGAATCCGACGGGAGCAACTGTTTTTTTCAGCAACTCACAGCCATTCAAGCCTGGGTGGATGGGGAACCGGATATATTGGGGAAGAGTTTGCAGGGAAAGAGAATAAGAACCTGGGAAGATGGCTTGTTCTTCAGATTTCAAAGGCTGTTTCTTCAGCAATTATTGATTTACGGCCTGCCCGGATAGGATCCGGATGTTTTAATGCTGAAAGCTACACACGAAATCGTGTCATAGGCGAATTAGGTACAAAAAACAATGATTTCAGTTTTATTACCCTTGAGCAAATCGGGCATAAGAAAGCAATAATAGGTTCATTTTCTGCACATTCAACAACAATGGGAGCAGGCAATATGGAAATTAGCGCTGATTATCCGGGTTATTGGGAACGGAAAATTGAAGATACTTCTGCCGATCTGGCCCTCTTTTTTGCTGGTTCCGTAGGAAGTCAAAGTCCTGAAGGAAAGGGAGACGGATTCGACAAACCAAAATTTATCGGGGAAGCATTGGCTGATAGCTTGAACGTGCACCTACCTCACGTGGTTTTAAATGATAAAATAACATTTTCCTCTGTTTCTTTAAAAGTGCAATTACCGGAGTACCATATGCGGTTAACAACAAAAATCAACCTTTCATCATTTTTAAGTAAAAAATTGATGCCACCACCTGAAAATGTTTACCTGCAGTCAATAAGAATTGGCAATATGGTATGGATCTCCACTCCTTGTGATTTCAGTGGCGAATATGCCCTCCAGATAAAGAATGCTCTGGCTGCAAAAGGATTTAATTCGAACGTTACAAGTTTCAATGGTAGTTATGTTGGGTATATTGTTCCAGGCCGGTATTTTTACCTCAATGAATACGAATCGAAACTAATGGGTTGGTTTGGACCCAATATGGGTGAATATACAATGGATTTAATCCGTCAAATTTCAAAAATCGTAACTAATACTGATAATATTTAATGAGCACTTCAAAATGGTAAGAAAAATATTAAAATATCTGCTCTTTTCTATCTTGGGATTTATCCTGATCGCACTTTTAGTGCTATTTGCTCCCGCGGTGTGGCGTCGTTGGGTCACCTATCCCAAACTTGAGAAGCAGGTGAATGAGTTTCAGAAACTTCGAAAAGAACCTGCCTCGCTGACAAAACTGAACACCTATCGTGGAGTTCTTCATGTTCATAGTTACTGGTCACACGACAGTGAAGGAACTTTATATGACATTATTCCGGCAGCAATAAACGCAGGTATTGAATTTGTATTCCTGACTGATCACCCTCGTGGCAATATAGATACAATACCAAGGGGATACAAGGGATATTATGATGGGGTTCTGATTGAGCCGGGCAGCGAAAAGCAGGGGTTTGATACTTGGCCACTTGATTCTGTAATCATTGACTGGAATCTGGATAAAGATACCATAGCAAAAAATATCGTTTCCAGGGGTGGAATAATCTTTTATGCACATACCGAAGAACCGCATAATTGGGGCAATCCCTATTATCAGGGCATGGAGATATACAATTTTCATACAGATACAAAAGATGAATCGCTACCTCCCCAGATCATCAATTTTATCGTTAATGGGAATAAATACCGTCATTGGGCTTTACGCGAAATGTTTGATGAGCAGACTTCCATTCTGGCTCTATGGGATTCATTAAATATTAAAAGAAAGATCGTAGGGTTTTCTGCTGTAGATACACATGAGAACCAGAACATCCGGGCAAGGTATTTAAAAGATGGCCGGGTTGAATGGGTTGGCCCTAATGACAATGTTATCGATACAATGAAGGTGAAATTCTGGAACAGATGGCTTTTGCATCAACCGGATGAAAACGGATGGATTTTTAAATGGATGGTCGATACCTATAAGACAGGTTTCAATTATATCACCAACTATGTACTTGCTGACACTTTATCGGTACCATCACTGGCTAATCACCTGAAAAGGGGTCATCTTTATACAGCATTTAAAAGCCTTGGCGATGCCAAAGGGTTTATGTATTATTCCGTGAATCACGTAGATAGTATAAGTGGCATTCTCGGCGATTCGATTAAAATCGATCAGGTGAAGACACTCAATGCAGTTTCTCCGCTACCCGGCCAGTTCAGGCTGATTCATGATGGCAAGACCGTAAATGTTTCTTTAAATGATAATTATCAATACTCTTGGTCAGAACCGGTAGAAAAGGGTGCTTACCGGATCGAAATGCATATTAAATTGAAAGGGAAATATGTCCCATGGATTTATTCAAATCCGATATATATCTATTAATTCTTATTCAACAAATCCATTAATTTATGAAAATAAAAATTTCTGTGCTAATATCCTTTCTTTTATTCTTTTGGGTGAACATCGATGCCCAAACGTTTAAAGCCGGTGCAGCATTCAGAGTTATTACTCCTGAGAATTTGATCCCTATTTCCGGTGGAATGGGAACACCTATACTACCAACAGGGAAAAAGGGTGATCTTTTTGTCCGTGCTTTTGTATTAGAAAAGGGCAAGACAATAATAGCCATTGTAAGTGTCGATAATCTTGGATGGCCTGCCTATCTGGGCGACCGGTCGCGCAAGCTGATAAAAGGTATTCCTCCAGAGAATGTGCTGATTGGTGCCACACATGCCCATAGCGCTCCCGATGCTTATGGTTTTACTGATGAACAAGGAAATACAGCAGCCGACCGTAAATTAATCAGCCCCGATTTATGCGGTCCGCTTTATGACAGGATTGAATCAAAAGTCGGTGGAATGGCAATTTTCATGAATAGTGCCCAGGGTGGAATGGTTACCGCCGACACCAGGAG
>JBBAAF010000172.1:0-7506 GCA_041658425.1 Bacteroidales bacterium
GTATCTGCCAGAAAGTCGCAAAAGTCTTCTTTAGGGCATACATTCTTCAGCAGGTCATGACTGGTACAAAAGAAAAGACCCATTCCACCATCAATATTTCCAGAAGACAGCTTTCGGTTATCGGTATATCCACTCGAAACATCCAAATATTTGGAGAGAACGCCATCCCCGGTCCAGATCGAGAAGTCGAACCGGTAAAACATTCTGAAATCCACATGAGGGTCCTCCGGAATCAAATTTTTGAAAATATTGGTCAGATATTCCAAAGTAAATTCCCGGCTGCCATATCCATAAAATCCGGGAGTGCCGCTGAAAGTATTCTTTCGGCAACGGTTATCCCCATTAACCATGAAATCCATATACTTTACCGATATCGCCCAGACAGCTGCAGGTGCCGATGTATAAGTGATATGAAAAGGCCGGTAATGATCAGTGAAATCAAACTTGCTATGAATCACCGATTCTTTTACCGGAAAAGCAAAGGAGGCAGGTGCCATGACACTGATCCTGGCCTGCAAGGCCTTTCCATTTACGGAATCTTCAATTCTTAGGGTGCAGGCTTGTCCTGGCACAGGTGTAAATTCTGACAGCTCATAAATCAGGTTACTATCCTGACAAAACAGGCCTCCCGTTTGCGGTGGATAAAGCACCGGATGTAAAGGAAATTGTTGACCCGAAGCATTTTCCAGATATACCCGTAATGATTTATCCGGCAGATAATAGGCGGGATCGTTGATCATCACTGTGGCATCGCCGTCACCATGGATCATTCTTCGGATTTTAACCTGCTGAATGCCCCCTGTACCATCCAGACAGCCGAGTACATAAAGCACTTCAGGTGCATCATCAGGGAACAGGTCGATCTCGTTGTTACAGGAAATCGTCAATCCCCAGAGGATGGCCGCTGACAGGATCAAGCGGAAGATTTTCATGTTGAATCAGGTTAGTGGAGGGGACAGAACGAAGGTACACAAACGGAGCCGAATCGCAATAACTTTAAGCGGATTTATTCGTGAGGCATAGGGGTCCCCGCCTTCGCGGGGATGACAATAGCACTATCATAATTCCTGCAAGAGCGCTGTCATCCCCGCGAAGGCGGGGACCCCTTGACGCTGCTCCGAGGTTATTTACCTGATCACCAGCCGACCGCTTCGCATTTTTGTTTCTGATTGAATGGTGTAGAAGCATATCCCTGATGAAAGGCCGGCTGCGGGGATGATTTCGGTGCAGGGGCCGTTTGTGTGGATATCCTTTAATAGTTTACCGGTGGAATCGTAGAATTTAATCCGGATGGATCCGGTGCCGGGATATTCAAGCCGGATATCTGATTCCGGTGATACCGGGTTTGGATACACGTGAACGAAGGATTCTCCGGGATCCTTAACATCAGCAATACCGGTTGTAGTTCCTTTTAACAGCGGAATGGCCGCATTATCGCTAGCCAGGAAGAGCGAGCCATTGATACTTACGGCGCAGGAAGAGGTATACCGGAAGGACCCCGTGGGGCCAGTGGTAACCGAAGCGGCACCGCATAAGGTTTCCCAGGTATTGGTGGTTTCTCCGATCCGCCTCAGGTACAGGTTTGCGTGGGCAGGTGAGGCGATAATGGTATCAGAAGGTTCTCCGGTAAAGGGAGTGAACCGCATTTCGGATATCGGGGTAAAATGATCGCTTCCATATCCGTTTAATAACCAGTAACATCCGATATTAGGATTGACATTGGGCAAAGTCACCGGAAGGTTTTGGAGGCGTGTTACCACCATCTCACCCGGATAGAGAGCTCCTCCGGCAGGGAAGGTCAGCGATAAACCGGTACCGGTGAAATCAAAACTCCCCGAACCGACAACTGATAACCGACAACTGTTCCCCATTCCTACCGGTGCCGATGATTCCACCTTTTTCGGCGCGCCAATCAGGGTACCCATGCCGCTGCCAGTCCTGTTGAACACATTTCCGCCCGGTTCGTTGAACTGATAATAGGCAATAAAGTCGGGATCAGATTTCAGGTTTTCTTTGGTCAGATGGGCATGTTCCCGGATTTCCTCCTGAGTTAGTGCCCGTTTCCAGATGCAAACCTCATCGATCATTCCCTTGAAATTACGATCGGTCCACCCCATATAACTTCCGATATCCATGGTTGTGATATCAGCTTTTTGTAGAGATGCTGTGTGTTTCGAAGGTATCCCGTTAACATATAGCGTCATGGATGACGCATTAGCCACCATTGCAACATGAGACCAGCGGCCGGAAGGAACATTCAACTTACTGTCCCACGACCAGGATCCTCCCGGCCAGTGATATCCCAGCGTATTGTTGCCGCCGCGGAAATTAAACCCGGCACCGGTTCCGTTATTCATGACGATGCCGGTATAATCCGGTTGGATTCCATCGGGTTTAACCCACGCGGTAATAGTAAGAATGTTGGTATTGAGGGCAAGATCTTCGGTAACGGCAAATTCGCCGCTGACCTTGCATTCCAGTGCCAGTCCCGCGAAAGCATCCGGACCCGCAGGATCAGTAATGGTTACCATCTCGGGAACGGTTTTGGAACTGGTCCGGTTTTCGGCATCAGTGACCGTCAGTGTCACATCAAAACTGCCCCTGGTACCGAAAACCACTTTCGGGTTGCGGACAGTAAGTGAGCTTACATAAAGTGGTGCCGGACTGAATGCCCAGAGCCATTGTGCTCCATTATTCCATATGATTGAGTAACTCTCAAACTGAACCGTATCATTGGTATTATATATTATATCCGATTGGGTCATCGGCTGGGCCAATGGCCGGGAAGGGATAACCAGATCTGTTTCCCAAATACCCCTGCCATTGGTAGCCATGCGGATTTTGCCTGCCGCATAGAAAGGCTTCATCTCCATTACACCGGTCCAAACAGGCAGATCAGTCATAAATTCAACCCAGGCAGAAGTGGCAGGATCATAATAGTAAGCACCAGTGTAAGTTGCCAGGTAAACGACTCCATCGGTACCACCCTGGAATTGGATATCCAGGGGTTTTTCGTCATTCAGCAGACTGGAATTCTTTGGTTCCCAGGTGGTACCGCCATCGATTGTTCGGTAAACTTTTCGGCCATTGTAGCCGGTCAGGCTGATCACCCACAGTTCATTTTCGTTTTCAGGGTTCAGTGTAATCTCCATTCTCCACCGGTCGTTCGTCGGGACCGCCGTTGTGGAGGTCCAGGTTTTTCCGCCGTCGATGGTTTTCCGGATGCTGCAAGGATCCCAGTAACCGCCCTTGGGCTGATATACACAATAAATTACTTTTGGGTTACTGCGGGAAACTTCGATCTCAAGAACCTTGCCCGTTCCGAAGCTGAATAAGGCTTCGAAATATCCTCCTCCATTGGTCGATTTCCAGATCTTGCCGCCTTCGCCCAGGTATAAATGGCCGGCATAGCGCGGGTCCCATTCAATCTCACTCGAATAGGATTCCGTATAATTTTCAAGTGGATATTTCCCGAGTTTCTGAAAATAGATGACCGGGTCATCGATCACTTTGGGAAGGAGCGCCGAGCTGATATCTGAAAAATAAGTTTTGCGGTTCTCCATCGGATTCACATAACCCGTTGGTGCTTCGGCACCGCCTAAGCGCAAGGTATTACCGGTTCCGTAGGTCTGGTAATACCCGCTGTTTCCATTGTGATACCGGCCGCCCACCAGTACATCCTCATTCCAGCCCTGGCCAAAACCCCAATAATCGGAGCCGGCCAGACCATAATTCCGGGCTTCATGCGTGCGAAGCTCATCGGTTGAATAACTAATTCCTCCATCGGTACAAAGAAAAATCTCATTGCCCCTGATATGAATATCTTGAATATCAGGATGTACCCAGCCAATATCCTGCTGTGCATAATAGGACCCGATACGGGTGAAGGAGGCTCCTCCATTGATGCTTTTCGAAAAAGTTACGGTACCCAGCCACAGCTTGTCAGGATCACTTTGCGATACCCCCAATGCAAAATCATAGAATCCCTGGTGAAAACCTGTTCCATCAGGATTAAAAGAAGCGGGATTTGGATGCCCGGTTGTGTAAGGGCCGCCATCCGGCAGATTAGGATTCACCCAGTTTTCGCCGCCATCGGTGCTTTTATAGATTCCGATCCAGCCATTGTCGCCGGCCTTGCTCTCGCCAATCAGAGCAATATAAACGAGTTCAGGAGATGCCGGGGTGATGCCGATCTTGGCTCCGATATCGGATGCGCTGGCAATGGCGGTTGGAACATACCATCCGTTTTCACGAATGGTGAACGTAGCCCCGGTATCGTTCGACTTCCAGAATTCGCATTTTTTTGCTGTGGAATTATCTTTCGCGAGGTAAACAACCATTGGATTCAGCGGATGGAATTTAATATCCCAGCATTTTTGGGAAAAGATTTTGGTCCAGACGGCGCCGCCATCGATCGAACGATAGAGGCCATTGTTGGCTGCGCAGAAAACGATATCCGGATTTGTCGGATGAATCAGCATCTGAAATGCTTCATCCCCGATTACAAAAACCTCACTCCAGGTTTCCCCTCCATTAGTGGTTTTGTAAATCCTGTTGTTTGCAGCGAAGAAAACGACATCAGGATTGATTGCTGAAATTTTTACATCGCAGATGGTGGTAACCGGGACTGAAGCCGTAACCAATCGCCAGTTCAGCCCCTTATTGTCCGATTTAAACAGCCCTCCGGCCTCAGTGCCGGCAAACAGGATGTCGGGCCTTGAGTCGGATTGGTCGAAACAATATACGTTGGCCTGCCATGATACTTCGAGGTCGGGCTGATCTCCGTTGGCGAAAGTGGTAAAAGGGCCGATTTGCCGCCAGGTGCCGGCAGATCCGGATTTGAGTTTAGACCGCTGTTCCAGTTTTTGCAGGAAAACCTCCTCCTCACCGGCGTCAGGTAATATAATATAGCCATCAGAACTCATAAACCTACCGACCTGTCGCCGCCAGTGCTTATAGTTCTGTGTATGGATAGTTTTTTCCATCGGATGGCTTTCGAAATATTTCTCGTACTCAAAATCCACCTGTTTGATATTCGGATTCGGGCTATACATGAGCCGGGCCCATACGGGGGTCGATTCATCGACAGCCGGGATTGTCTTGAAGAGGGTTTCGCGGTTCTGGGCAAATGCTGCCAGACTGGTTATCAGTATGATTATCAAGCCATTTATAAAAATCTTCATTCTTAAATATTTTTTATTTTCTAATCAGATCCGGCAGCTATTAAGCAGCAGGAGAATGTTTACCAAAAACCACGGAGACACGGAGAACACAGAGAAACACAAAGATTCATTGATCAAAAGTACGATTTTTGCGGTATCTTTACCCTTTCATAAACCATATCCCGATGGCACTCCTCCGTCTTAAACCCTTTAAACCTTTTACTTTCCTCCTTACTTGTGCCTTGAGCCTTGTGCCTTGTGCCTTATTTTTTGTACCATCTGCTTTGCAGGGTCAGTCAAGGCCTAAGGTAGGCTTGGTGCTGAGCGGCGGAGGAGCAGCCGGACTGGCGGAAATCGGTGTGATCAAGGTATTGGAGGAGGTTGGTATTCCGATCGATTATGTGGCCGGAACAAGCATAGGGTCCATCGTAGGCGGGATGTTTGCGATGGGTTATACCGCAGCGGAAATGGAGAAAATAGTTAAGGAGATGGACTGGGAATCTATGTTGGCCGATGTGATTCCGCGGAACGACCTGACTTTTGAGTATAAGGAGCAACTCGAGAAATATTTCTACGATTTTCCGCTGAAAAGGGGGAAACTACTACTGCCAACCGGACTGGTTGCGGGTACGAATATTTCCAATATGCTGGCCGGCCTCACCTGGCCGGCATATAAAATAAAACTCTTCAACCAGTTGCCGAGGCCATTCCTGTGCATTGGTGCCGATGTGGTTACCGGCCAGGAGGTGGTGTTAACCAGCGGCAACCTGCACGATGCTTTGCGCGCCAGTATGGCCATTCCCACTGTATTCACACCCGTTGAGGTAAATGGTAATTTGCTCATAGATGGTGGATTCATCAATAATTTCCCTGCCGATCACCTCAAAGAAATGGGAGCCGAAATCATTATCGGAATAGATGTTCAGAAAGAGCTTTACAAAATAACCGAACTACGCTCGGTTATCACCATTCTCAAACAGATGAGCACGTTAACCAGGGAAGACATCAATGCCCGCAACAGGCTTCTCTGTGATGTTCTCATACGGCCCAGTACTCCCGGAGCCAGTACATTAACCTTTGGCATGGCCGATTCGATCATCCGCACCGGGGAGAGATATGCCCGGGCCCAATGGATCACACTCAAGAAGCTGGCCGACAAACTGAATAGTTATTCAAACAGCGGTGATCACCCGGTGATTCCATTACCCAAGGTGGACTCCCTATATATCAGGGAGATCGCTTTTACCGGATTAAATAAGGTAAATCCGGATTTTGTTCAGTCCAAGATGAACCTCCCTTTCCCGGCCTGGCTAAAGGAACAGGATATTTTCCGGGCCATGCAGCGGGCATATGGAACGAATGAATTTACCAAAATCACTTACCAGCTGGATTCGGTTACTGATGGGGCCCGTCTTACTATAAGGGCTGAAGAGAAAGAACTAAACCTGGTACATGTTGGCCTCCATTTCGACAATTTGTTCAATGCATCCTTACTTGCCCGGGCTGATTTCCGAAACCTTCTGAAACCCGGCGATCAACTGGGCGTTGACCTTAATCTGGGTGAGAACCCAAATCTCCATGCATCATACTTTTTCCTGTTTCGAAAAAGGCAGCAGTATGGTTTGATCGCCGAATTTGGCCGGCTTAAAGCTTATGAATACAAAGATAGCCGGAAGATCAGCAGCCAAATATACCGCGACGGGCTGTTGGATTTTGTTATGCGCACCACCTGGCGCAACCAATTTGCAGCAACAGTAGGTATCCAGGGTGAAATCGCCTGGATTACCCCGAATATCGGTGACTGGCAAATTAAGTCGTTCAACTCGAAAATGGTTAATTTCTATATTCAGCTTAAGAAGGATAACTTCAATAGAATCCCCTATCCTACCCGGGGTGAGAAAGCGGAACTGCTGATCAAGGAAGTGAATAACCTCACGGGTAATGGCAATATTCCTGCCTTTATCTTTGATTTCAGATACCGGCGGGCATTTGAGTTATCTCCAAAACTGAGCCTTCAGCCGTCGGTATTGGCAACTTTTGCCCTTGGCGATTCGATCCCCTATCCCTATCGCTCCTATATCGGCGGACTTGGTTATTATCACAAAAGTTTAATCCCGTTTGTCGGCATGGACTACATGGAGCGCGCATCGAACCATGCCCTTATCCTGAGGACAGATATCCAATACCGTGTGCGCACCAATCACTATATTACTTTGAAAATCAACGTCGGCAAATCGTTCAATTCCTTCAGCCAATTCCGCGATACCACTGCAAATCTGGCCGGTATCGGACTAACTTACGGGTATTCAAGTCCTATAGGTCCGGTTGAAATTACGCTGATGGG
>JBBAAF010000173.1:0-7390 GCA_041658425.1 Bacteroidales bacterium
AAGGCTCATAATAAGAGTATTCTCAGGGGGCACAATGTTTGGTCGTTGTGCCCCTTGTTTTATCCCGTCGGATATCCGGTGATGTACACCGGATAGACCGTGAGAAAGACAGTAAAACTTATTTGCATATGGTTGGCACTGATCCTGCAAGTGATAAAGAACTATATATATACTCCAAAGGATGCGTTCAAATTATAACGGCATCAAATTATCATCGGCCATTGATAGACAACCTTGACTGGATACGATAACATGGTCGAGAACAGAGAGGTCCAGAAGAGCCGATGCATCTTTGATCTTTTTGGTGATCATATTTCAGTCTTTACCCTTTGTTTTTCAGATTCACAAATCATCTTTGTTAACTAAGCTCCTGGATTTTTACAGGAACTTTCCCCTCCAACTTACACTTATATACAAAGTATAATGTGCTGATTTTTAAGTATTATTGATTTTCAACGCCTTACGATCAACCTCGCTCTGGCAACCGGATTTAACAAATACTTAGCACATTTTATGCTGCAAGTATAAGTTTCCCGCCGTAGGTTAGCCTAAATTAAAAATTAATAAATATGAGCTTACAGGGTCAGAGGACAACAACAACATCTATGAACTGGGACGATTTCAAATCACTCATCTCAAGACTCGAGCGGGATAGCGAGTAAAAGTTTTGTCTCCTCATTGCCACAGGGGTATTCACCGGTCTCCGGATTAGTGATCTGCTTCAACTCCGGTTTAACCAATTACCATCATATTGACGACATTTTCTTACAAAACTACCTGGACGAATTCACCTACAAACTCAACCGAAGGTACTTCGGAGAGAAACTCTTTGAAAGGCCACTAATTGCATGTGTGTCATTTAGTTGGACATTTTAGGCGTTAATAAAAATATGGACATAAGAACCAGATATATCCTATCCTGCCGTTCCTTTAACTTTCATTCTTATTCGGTATAGCCCTTTGCTGGCTGTGATAAAAAGACTCTTCATATCAGTACCGCCAAAACAGACATTTGCTGTCCAGCTCTCAGGAACTGCAATGTTTCCGATTTGCTTACCATTCTTGTCAAAGATGGTCACCCCCTTTCCTGTTAGGTAGATGTTGCCTTTAACATCTATTGTCATACCATCGGAACCCATTTCGCAGAAAAGAGTTTTATTACTCAGGCTACCATCCTTATTTATAGTATATGACCAAGTCTTTTTTCCTCCGATGTCTGCCACAAAAAGAGTTTTTCCATCAGGAGTACCCACAATACCATTGGGTTGAACAAGATCATCAATTACCCTGATCAGTGTTTTTTGGTCAGGGCTGATATAATATACTCCCTGGCAGTCCTGTGGCATAGATGCATGGCTCCACCACGACCTCTTATAGTATGGGTCGGTAAGATATACTCCTCCATGATGGTTAATCCAAAGATCATTCGGACCGTTAAGCTGTTTATCCTGATATTTTGCCAACACAACACTTACATTTTTATCGGGAGCAATTCGCCAGAGTTCGTTTTTTTCATCCGCACAGGCCCAAAGATAACCCTCTTTGTCAAAAGAAAGACCATTCGAACGACCACTAGGCTGCATAAAAGTGGAGAGCTCTCCGGCAACACTCCAGACCATTATCCTGTTATTGGGCTGATCGGTGAAATAGACATTTCCTTTTTCATCTGAAGAGGGCCCTTCAGTAAACAGAAATCCGTCAGCCAGTCTTTCAAGTTGTGCCCCGGGTTGTATGATCTCTTTTTCGCCCTCTTCCTTCATAAAAGCAAAACCGATGCATACCACAGGTAATGCAATAAATATTTTATTAAGGTTCATATTTAATTATTTGTAAATCATTTTGTTATACAAATAACACTATTGTTTTGTCCAAAGGGCATTTTGAACTCTTCCAATATAATTGTCAATCTGTTCTGGTAATTCAAAACCTACGATAATCACATCAACGGTTCCCAGCCCTAGAACATATTTCAGTGATTCATCTATTTTATCCGAATCATTTCTGAATTTACCGTTGCCTATCAGTTTCATACCAATTACCCCCTTGCCTGCCTTATGGAGCTTTTCAATGACAGGAATCACCTCTGCCGGATCCTTTTTGTCCATCGCTTCCCCAAAGGGATTAACCCGGACATGAACAACATCAACCCAAGGGCTTTCAACACATGCTTCCATCGCTTCGAGGGAGTGAACTGAAACGCCATGAGCACGTATTATCTTTTTAGCTTTCAGGTTTTCAAGAATGTCCATCTGCTTTTTCTGCTGATCGGTCCATTGCGCATCGGTCATGCAATGAATCTGAACCAGGTCAAGATAATCGGTGTTGAGTTCTTTACGGAATCGCTCAACAACGACATCAGCATCGGGACGTTCAGGTTCAGGGATACCACCTTGTCCGACCCAGATCTTGGAGCTAAGAAGATAGTTTTCTCTTGGAATACCTTTAAGGGCAGCCGCAGTAGAAGGATGGGTTCCATAGCTGTCAGCACAATCAAAGAAGCGAATTCCTTTTTCAAATGCCTGACGGATAAGTGATTCCGCAACCCCGGCCCTTGTGATATTTGAGGAACGGTTGTACCCGCTGAAGCCGGTCCCCATTCCGAGAAGGGTAGTCTTTAATCCCGACTTGCCAAGTTTGACAACCTGGAAAGGATCTGTTGACAAACCGGATGAATTGGCTGGTAAAGCAAATGCGGATTTCCCAAGTAAAACAGTTCCTGCCCCTACCGTTATGGTTGTAACGAACTGTCTCCGGGTCAGATTTATTTTTGCCATAATAAAATATCAATAATGAAACACCTGATTAATCTTCATAAAGTAAAAATCAGAAAAAAAACAACTTATAACAAATAATCATGGCCAAAATAGTTAGACCCCGTAAATTCGGTGAATATGTGCCCGGCAAGGGCTATTTGCACTGTTGCCAGTGGGAAAGCTGTCAGAAATTGGCACGCCTGTTTTATTCAAAGAGACCTGAAGCCCGTTTTTGTAGTGATGGGTCATACTGGTGCTCGTATGCCCTGGCATTTTGGATACCACCTCCATGGAGATGCCTTTCTGGAGGGTGACCGTGGTGGCAAACGTGTGCCGGGCGGCATGTGTGGTCAGGTGTTTGTTGATACTGCACAGCCGTGCAATTTCCTTCAGATGCTCGTTGTATTTCTGATTTGAAACCACCGGCAGCATTTGACCGCGGAGTTCTGTCTCCGGGCGATCGAAGTATTTCATCAGGATTTTTTCCGGAATGTCCTGCAAGGGGATGGTTGATTCCACGTTGGTTTTACCGCGCTTCTTATGAATCCACAGCTGACTCTCTGCATCGGACCGGAAATGCACGGGCCGAAGTTCCTTTGCTTCGAAAACCTTGTTCCGGATGCTTTCGAGGTAGAGGTTAATGGCTTTGCCCTCCGGGGTTCGGCCGGTGGTCTTTCCGCGAGTGCTGTCCCAGATTTCCGGATGTACGGTTTGTTTAATGCCGGTCTCAACGGATCGTTTCATAGATGTTCCCTTTTTTGATTAAGTGCTCAAGAAACTGCTAATCGACGACTCAGGATGATGCAAAGTGCAGCAAATCAATGCATCAGGACAGGTCTGGAAAGATCGAAAATCTTATACAAGTCCACCACATAGTCCACTGGAAAGGTGCTTTTCGTTGCTTTTCGTTGCTTTTCGGGGGTAGGGGGTAAAAATATAAAAGCCTGAAAGTGTGAAACTTGCAGGCTTTTGCTTTCGGATTCTGTTCCCCAAGTGGAGACAAGGGGAATCGAACCCCTGACCTCTTGACTGCCAGTCAAACGCTCTAGCCAACTGAGCTATGCCCCCAAAAATCGGACTGCTAAAATAAGGCTTTTTCGCTTCCATGCCCAAAACCGGGTCGATTTTTTTTATATCCGGGCTATTTATCATGGTATCAGTTTATAACCTTTGTATTCTTCTTTTCGTTTATAAAGTGTTTTGATATTACCTATTTGTTCATTACTTTTATACCCGCAAAAATTTACTCCGATGATTAGCAAGAAAACTGAACGGGCAAATCTCGAAAAGAAAAAAAGTCTTTTTACTGAGATTGGATTAGTGATGGCATTGATCTTTACTCTGGTTGCTTTTGAGTATACCAAAGAGGACCTGAAAGAGTCCTCACTGCAAGCTTTGCGCGATGCACAAGGGGAAGAGGAAATTATTCCGATCACTCGTCAGGAACTTCAAAAACTTGCCGAACCCCCCAAACCCAAAACCGTTATCATCGATTTGAAAATCGTTGAGGATGACGTAAAACTCGAAGATAACCTGGATTTTGATGCATTTGATGCCAATCAGAATGATGCTATTAAAATTGCTACCGTAGTTGGAAACACCAAGGAAGAAGAGGACGAAGACAAGACAGTGTTTCAGATCGTTGAGGATATGCCTTCTTTCCAGGGCGGTACCATTGAAAACTTCCGTAATTATATCCAGGAAACGGTAAAATACCCGCAACTTGCCATGGAAAACTCCATCAGCGGAACAGTCTATGTTAGTTTCGTAGTCAACCGCCGCGGTGAAGTTTCCAATATTAACATCGTCCGTGGAGTTGACCCTTCTCTGGATGAAGCTGTTATTAGCGCACTGAAAAATGCTCCAAAGTGGGAACCTGGTAAGCAGCGCGGTAAACCGGTTAACGTATCGTTCTCGATACCAGTGAAATTTATTCTGAATTAATTATTTTTTCATAGCTTTAACAAGGCTGCTTCGTTAGGAGCAGCCTTTTATTTTCTGCTAGGATGATTGAAACTGGATTTTTGACTGAAGCGGGGAAGCCCGAAAGCGCTGTGCTGGTTGGGGTGATTAACCGTATACAGAGTGCAAAAATGGTGGATGAGTATCTGGATGAGCTGGAGTTTCTTGCCGAAACTGCCGGTGCAGTTGTATTGTCGCGGTTTGTTCAGAAAGTGGAGTCTCATCATCCGGGCACCCTTATCGGAAAAGGTAAACTCGAGGAGATCAGTCTTTACGTCGAAGAAAACAACGTGGATGTGGTGATTTTCGATGAGGATCTCACTCCTACTCAGCTCCGGAATATCGAAGCAACCGTTCAGCGCAGGGTACTCGATCGTACTAACCTCATTCTGGATATCTTCGCGCTCCGTGCCCAAACTGCTTATGCCAAGGTTCAGGTTGAACTGGCACAATATCAATACCTGCTGCCCCGGTTATCTGGTTTGTGGACGCACCTCGAACGTCAACGCGGGGGTATCGGCCTGCGCGGTCCGGGTGAAACTGAAATCGAAACCGACCGCCGGGTAATCCGCGACAAGATCGCGAAATGCAAGGAGCAACTGGATAAAATTGACCTTCAGATGGCCGTCCAGCGTAAAAACCGCGGCAAAATGGTACGTGTGGCACTAGTAGGATATACCAACGTGGGCAAGTCCACCCTGATGAACCTGCTCAGCAAATCAGATGTCTTTGCCGAAAATAAGCTCTTTGCCACCCTGGATACCACCGTCCGAAAAGTGGTGGTGGAAAACCTGCCTTTTCTGATCAGCGATACCGTTGGATTTATCCGTAAACTGCCCCATCACCTGGTGGAATCATTTAAAAGCACTCTCGATGAAGTGCGCGAATCTGATCTGCTTTTGCATATCGTCGATATCAGTCACCCCGGTTTCGAAGACCAGATTGAAGTGGTTACCCAAACCCTCAATGAGCTTGGTGTTTCATCAAAACCGCTTATCCTGGTATTTAATAAGATGGATGCATTTTCGTATGTTCCTAAAGATGAAGACGATCTGACTCCATCATCCCGCGAAAATATCAGCCTGAATGATTTGATGAACTCCTGGATGGCTAAAAATAATAATCCTTGTATATTTATCTCGGCAAAAAACAAGACAAACATTGATGCACTAAAAGAGATGCTCTATGAGAAAGTCAGGGAAATTCACACCACCAGGTATCCGTACAATGATTTTCTTTTTTAAGAAAATTCTCCGATCAGGGTTATTCATTTTATTATTTGCACTGCTGTCTTCTGCAGGATGCAAAAATCCGGATAACCGGGGAGGGGACCTAGGGGAGGTGGAACCGGTAGCCAGGGTTGCGCCGAAATTTGCCGAGATGACACCCAAACGGGCCGCAATCGTGGATAGTCTGAGGCTCTATTTTGATCAATTGCAAAAGGCCGGATTTAATGGCACGGTTCTCTTTGCCGAAAATGGCGAGATTGTGTTCAGCAAGGCCTATGGGTATGCAAACCTGAAAACCAAAGATTCCTTGACAATGGAATCTGCTTTCCAGCTGGCCTCCATATCTAAACCCATCACAGCCCTCGCCGTGCTTATCCTGAAGGAAGATGGCAAGATCGGGATCGATGATTCCGTGAAGAAATATATCCCCGAATTGCCTTATCCGGGAATAACCATCAGGCACCTGCTGACGCACCGGAGCGGACTGCCTAATTACATGTATTTTGCCGAGAAGGACTGGCCAAATAAGGATATCCCTCTCAAAAACAGGGATGTGATTGATCTCATGGTGAAAAATCAATACAAACCCTATTACCTGCCTGATAAGCGATACAATTATTGCAATACCAATTTTGCTTTACTGGCGTACCTCGTTGAACAGGTGTCGGGAATGAAATTCGAGGAATTCGTGCAGAAAAGGATCTTTGATCCCTGCCACATGGTAAACAGCAGTATCTATAATAAGAACACATCTCCCATAAATACCTGCCCTGTTGTGGGCTACCCAACCAGCCGATACGAGGCTGAAAATACTTTTCTGAATGGTGTCGTGGGTGACAAGGGAGTCTATTGCTCGGCTTATGATCTGCTTATGCTAGATAAGGCCCTGTACACCGATAAACCGGTAAGTCAGGCCACCCGCAGGGAAGCTTTTACCCCGCAGCACAAGGATCTCCGGCCGAACGATAATTACGGTTTGGGCTGGCGGCTGGATGTATCAGATTCACTGAATCCTGCCGTCTATCATACAGGATGGTGGAAAGGCTTCAGAACCTATTTCATCAGGGAATTAGGAGAGAAACGGACCATCATAGTGCTCTGTAATACCATGAGGGCCAGCCGGTTCAATAACAGGGAACTGAGGGAGAGATTTTAAGTTTGAATGATGAGATTCGAATTCAGAATTCCGAATTCTGAAGTGGAAAATTCAAGTATTTATGAAGTAGGAAGTTGCAACTTCATAATGACCTGAATCTCGCACCTCGGAATTCGGAATTCTAAATTCGAATCTCTAACTTCCTCCTTTTCTCAACTCGCCTGCAATTCCCAAGTAGAGACGCATAATTGCGTCTCTACATCAGACGCAAATATGCGTCTCTACATCAGACGCAAATATGCGTCTCTACATCAGACGCAAATATGCGTCTCTACATCAGACGCAAATAT
>JBBAAF010000174.1:0-7383 GCA_041658425.1 Bacteroidales bacterium
TCTATAGGATAAAGCTACGAATTTTAATTGAATCAGCCTAATAATCAGTAACTTATGTTCCACGTGGAACGTATTTATTTATCAACCAAGTTATTAACAGTGCTCCGACTTTTCGGAGTGGACTCAAAGTTTAGATTCGAATTTAGAATTCCAGATATTGAAGGTTGAGATTCCAATTCAGAATTCCGAGTTCCGAGGTGAGAGATTCAGGTCATCATGAAGTTGTAATTTACTACTTCACGAATACTTGAATCTTATACTTCGGCATTCGGAATTCTGAATTGGAATCTCATCTTTCTTACTTCTGTAAACCGATAACTGACAACCGACAACAAAATATCAACCGTATGAAAACTATACTGCGTTCCCTCCTCCCCGAACTGCTGATGATAGCGATCATGGCCGCTTTGGCCTTGGCATTCATGAGCCCGGTATTTGAAGGTAAAATTCTGTATCAGAATGATATAGTGCAAGCCAAGAACATGGCCCATGAGGTGGAGCAGTTTCAGAAGCAGACCGGTGAATATTCAGCCTGGACCAACTCTGCTTTCGGGGGGATGCCGGCTTATCAGATTAAATCAGCCCCATCGGGGAATATATTCCTGTGGTTGTTCCGGATGCTGAAGTTGTATCTTCCGGGGTATACCGTAGCCATCCTGTTTATCTGCATGCTTGGCTTTTACTTCCTGCTCAGGACGCTGAAACTCAATCAATGGCTGGCGCTGGCCGGTGCGGTGGCATTCGGGTTTGGGTCGCATAACCTCCAGCTGATCGGGGCCGGACATGTAAGTAAGATATACGCCATTGCCTATATGGCTCCTGTTATTGCAGGGGTGTTCCTGGTGTTCAAACGGAAATATCTGCTCGGGGGATTGCTTACAGCAGTAGGATTTGGCATTCAGCTGGTTACTAATCATCCGCAGGTTTCCTATTATCTCGGAATCATTATCCTGGTTTATATGTTGGTGGAATTGGTGTTTGCCATCCGCGAAAAATATTTTGATCACCTCATTAAATCGGGCATAACACTTTTCATAGCCCTGATATTGGCCATCCTGCCAAACATGACGGCGTTGATGACTACTCAGGAGTATAGCAAAGAATCAACCAGAGGGGAATCGGAGCTTGTCAAGCCGGGTGAAGCCAAAACAAAGGGACTGGATGTAAAATATATTACCGATTGGAGTTACGGGATCGGGGAAACCATCAACCTTTTTATCCCAAACTTCAGCGGCGGGGGATCAAGTACTGATCTGGGTACCGGTTCTGAGACATATAAGGCAATGATAAGCAACCAGGTACCTGAGCAACAGGCAAAACAATATACCCGGCAAATGGCCTATTGGGGAAGTCAAACCCTTGGAACTGCCGGACCACATTATATCGGCGCCATTTCGGTATTTCTTGCAGTCCTCGGTTTGTTTATCGTTAAGGGTAAAAAGAAATGGTGGCTTGCCTCAATAATCGTATTATCCATTGTTTTGGCCTGGGGTCGCAATTTCATGGGCCTGACGGAATTTTTCGTGAACCATGTTCCATTGTATGCCAAGTTTCGCGATGTGACCAACACCCTGATAATTGCACAATTCGCGATTCCTTTGCTGGCTTTTTTGGCCATTAAGGAGTGGTTTGCCAATGATGAGCTGGATCTTCAGACGAAATTAAAAAAGCTCTACACGGCCGTTGGAATAGCCGGAGGAGTTGCGCTTCTTGTTGCACTGATTCCTTCGATGTTCGGATCTTTTGCCAGTTTGGCGGACGGCACTCCGCCGGACTGGATCAAAGAACCACTCCGGAACGACCGTATCAATATGGCTCGCCACGATGCTTTCAGAACTTTGATTTTTGTGATTGGTGCTGCCGGAATCCTCTGGTATTCATTGAAGTCCAAAACCAGAAAGGAATATCTGTACGTCGGACTTGCGTTACTTATTCTTGTTGATATGTGGTCAGTCGGGAAGCGCTATCTAAACAAGGATAATTTTATCAGCAGCCGTCAGATTGAACAAGCCTTCAAAGCCACCCCGGCCGATGAAACCATCCTGAAGGACAAGAACCAGGGATACCGTGTACTGGATATGACTACCAGCCCATTCCAGAGTGCCCGTATTTCGAGGTTTCATAAATCGATCGGAGGATACCACGGGGCAAAAATGGGCCGTTATCAGGACTTGATCGATAGGTATCTGGCACCTAATACGGCGGCAATTGGAGCAGTATTCCAGGATAAACCTACATTTGAAAAGTTCGATGCGGCCATTGCCGGGATGAATGTTTTAAACCTACTGAATACTAAGTATATAATAGTAAGTCCGAGTGCTCCCGTTCAGAATACTCATGCCTTTGGGGATGTCTGGTTTGTGGACCGGGTGAAGTGGGCTGCGAATGCCAATGAGGAATTAGATGCATTGGGCACTTCGCAACTTACCGACGAAGCCATTGTGGATAAGCGGTTTAAGCAACAGCTCGGCACTTTGCCAGCCCAACTTTCACCGAATTCCGAACCCGACGTAATATCACTCGTCGAGTACAAGCCGAATTATCTCAGGTACGATGCTAAAACTTTTGAGAATCGCCTGGCTATCTTTTCACAGATATACTATCCCTATGGCTGGCAGGCCTTTATCGACGGGAAAAAGACCGAACATATCCGGGCCGACTATGCCCTGCGTGCCATGTTGATTCCAGCCGGTAAGCACACGGTTGAATTCCGTTTCGAGCCGAAAACACTGAAGACCGGTAAAATGATCAGTCTGATTGGGAGCTTGCTGGTGTTGCTGTTGATTATCGGAACGGCGGTTGTGGAGGTGAGGGGGAGGAAAGTGACAAGTGACAAGTGACATTGACGTAACGCGTGATACGTGACACGTGAAGCGAAAGAAATTACCCTCGGAGAAGTGTCATCCCCGCGAAAGCGGGGACCGTGTCGCTTACAACGGCATTCGGCAGGGGCATCTTCAAGAGCCACTGTGCGGCCTCAAGAAATTCCGGTCTTCACCGCGATGACACTTCTCCGGTGTAATATGATGCATGCTCCCAAGGGCATTCACGATCAGTGACGGGATCCCCGCCTTCGCGGGGATGACAAGACTTCCGCTCAAAAAAGAAGAGGGGGTGTGGGTGTGGGTATGCGCAATAATATAAGTTATTCTTTTGGGGGCCATATGGCGACATACTGCGGGACTCTGACTTCAACCTACCATCCCCCCCCTGTCATTCCCCCCCCGGGGACCGCTTCATGAAGATGTCTTTATAAGGAAATGATATTTAGTTACTAAAAAAATAGTATCTTGAGTTGCCTTTTCATCTATCTGTCCCCACCATAAATTCTAATCAAACAGTCCTATGAAAAAGTTTAATTTAATCAGTGGGATTCCTGTTTGCATTTGTGTTTTTCTGATGTCTTGCTCCACTAAGATCAAGACGGAATTACCGGTTATAGATGTCATCGGCGCACTTAAAAATGAGAAATTGCTGAAATTGAGCGAGATCGTCGATCATATCGAATATGTCAAACTGGAAACAACCCCGGAATGCCTTATTGGTGGCGGACAAGCGGTATTGACTGGCAATACTATCTACATCAAAAATTTTCGGCCTATCAGCCTGTTGGTCTTTGACGGCCAGGGGAAGTTTTTAAGGCAGATCAGCAGGCAGGGCAAGGGCCCCGGAGAATATATAAATTTTGCCTATTTCGATGTCAGTCCGGATAACCGGTACATTGCCATCGGCGGTTTTGGCGGAGGGTACCCGATGATGATGGCCTGGAACACTGAACATCTTCAATCGGATACTCTGTTGTGTATAGATATGGAGCCTCAGGAGTCGGATAGGTCGGTTCTCATGGTTTTCAACCCATTTTATCCTTTCAAGGGCAGAATTAATTTCATGGAAGCCGGGAATGATACCCTTTATCAATTGGATACCGATCTGAAAATTTCTCCCCGGATGGTTGTGGACTGCGGTAAAAGGGCTTTAACGGAAGAAACACTGTTTATGGCTCCCGGCAAATCAATAATCAGGGTTTATCCGGTTTGTGAAACGAATAATTATCTGTTTATAAACTCTTATAGTGGAGAGGATTACAGAGTTTTTATTTTTAACAAAAGGTCTGGCGAAACCTTTCGGATGCCGGTCAGGCAAAGCCTGTTCGACGAAAAGGTTAAAACTTATGGGCCCGAAAACGATCTGGAAGGTATCGATTTTACATTCAACGGGCTTAGGGTGAACGATAAAACCTGGACCTCTATTCTTCAGATAGTGGACCTGAAAGCTTTTTTTGAATCCGTGAAACCGGATCTGCTGAAACTGAAAACCCGGAAGTATCTCGATCAGCTCCGCAAGCTTACCGACGCCAGCGACCTGAACGACAATCCGATCGTGAGGATTGTACACCTGAAATAGGATTTGGGGGGGATTGAAGGAGAAGTTTAAAAGTTGAGATTCGAATTCAGAATTCCGAGTTCCGAGTTGCGAGATTCAGGTAATCTAGAAGTTGTAAATCCCTACTTCATAAATACTTGAATCTTATCCTTCGTATTTCGGAATTCTCAATTGGAATCTCATAATTCTACTCCAGAGTGATCTCCTTCTCCAATACCCCACCCCTCGTTGAAAGCACCTTCACTTTCCCTTTGATTTTATCCCTGGTATAGGAGCGGATGGTAAAGGTTGCAGTGGCCTCCTGGTTTTGCCACAGATGATCGGCATAGCGGGTTTTGTCGGAGGTTTTGGGATCCACGATTTTGATTTTTGGCTGATCACCTTCCAACAGTTTTTTATCGAAATCCAGCACGGCCTGATCCAGTTGAACGATTTTTACCCGCTGGGCGATATTCAGCGCCGTTGGGATTTTCGCGGTATTTGTCCAGGTCACGGTAATCATGTAGTCTGTTGAATCTTCCTGACTTTTACACTCTTCCACACCAGTGCGGGCAGATCCTCTGCCATGGCCAGGTTGAACAGCGCTTGTTTGCGGATCCAGAGCTCGAGATGTTCAGGCGGAGGATTCTGCGAGAAAAATTTTGGATGATAACCGCCGATCTCAACCGGACCGAGGAAGGGATGCATCACGGTGGTCCATTCTTTAAAACCGCGACCACCATTTTCCTGATTGTCCCAAAGGAGGATATCGAGTTTATCTTTTTTGCCATCTTTATTCAGATCGGAATACAAACCCCCATTCCATAATTCATCACCGGCCCATGGATAGCCTGTAATCTTCATATCAAGCGTGTCGTAATATTCCAGAAGCTTACGGTCGGCATCATACATTCCTTTTGCTGAAAATTCTGTAGAAGGGCCGCGGAGGTGCATGGGAACCCGGGTATCCATCGAGTTGACCACCGAAATGTTTGGATGGGTGATCAGGAAGTTGAAAACGGCACGGGTTTCGGATTCACTGAGCGGGAATTCACCGGCGCCGCCCTGGGTCCAGCCGCGACCGGTGGCATCGAGTCCTTCTTCCGGACGCCAGTTTTCAGGATAATTCCTGTGCAGGTCGAGTCCGCCAATGCCATCTTCATTGATTTTGCCATCGCCATCGTTGTCCCAGCCCTCTGAGGCACTGGTCCATAGTCCTTTCCCTTTAGGAACGCGCTTCATGAGCCGGCCGGATGGATCGCGTGGATCGGGTATAAGCGTCCCTTTTTCGAGATCAACCCAACGCATAGTGTACAATATCCCGTCTCCATCCAGATACTCACCGGTATCTTCATCGAGGAGGCCGTCGCCATCATTATCGGCCGGCCTTCATAACTATATCCAACCTCATGCAGATCAACCAGATCTGGATACTTCTCTGCCCATCGCTTCATTCAGGCATACACCACATCAACTGAATGGTACCTGTCCCAGGTGAAAGTATTGCCTGCTGAATATTCGACTTCTTTATGCTTAACCTGAGGAAAAACGCTGGTTCCGTGACGATTACCCTTAACCGTATAGTGAGTGGTATCCTTGTCGGATTCCGGCCAGACAGCAATATTTAGGGGCCTGATCTGAGCAGTCGCGGATAAGGATAGAAACGAAAAGAAGGTTAAGAACGAAAAGAATGGCAAGAAGGTTGGTTTATGTTTCATAGAGCACTTTATTTTGGTTGACTACTTTTCTTGACTATCCACTGATGACCCTGATATCACTGATTTTATCTGTATTATTAGTGGTATCTGTGGACAGTTTTTTTCTCTGTGGCCCTCTGTGGTTCTCCGTGGTCTCTGTGTAACTTTCTTACACGGAGTTACACAGAGGACCACAGAGTTACACAGAGAACTTAATAATACTTGAATCTGTAACTTCAGAATTACAAATGGATTTCGCACCCACCTCCCTTAAATCTACCCTGGATCATCCGATATTTAATTCAATCAAAACCTTTTATTCTGCATATAGTACCACCCAAACCTCACCGCTATAGGGATATGCCTGAGGACAGTCGGGATCAGGCCGTAGTGGCGGACCATGGAGTGAAACCGTTCCCGCAGGCTAAATCCGATATTCTTTTTTGAATGGCCGCCATCGAGGAATGCGCAGAGCACTAAATGCGTATTGCTGATGTGCTGATGTGCTGATGTGCTGGTGTGCTGATGTGCTATTAGGTTCTCGCCTTGTAAGTTCTTGATATCTTGAGTCTTGAGGATTTCGCCTTGCGCCTTCTTCAGTACTCTGATAACCCAGTCAAAATCGGCTGAATGATTGTATTGCGGGTCAAACGGCTCCACTATTTTACGGCTCACGATAATCGCCTGATGGCATACCAGCATTCCCTTTTTAAAGCTCTTCCAGGTAAGAACTTCCGGCGGCCTCAGCCTCCGTAAGCCAACCTCGCGATACTCTGAATCCACAATCATCGTATCGCCGTAAAAAATTAGATAGCCTTCCCTCTTCGCGGAACCGGGTGACCGCGGTCCGTCTCCAACAAAAATTTTCTCCAAAATATCTTCCGCATAAATCTGGTCGCCCGCGTTCATAAACCACACATAATCACCGGTGGAAGCTGCCAGTCCCTTATTCATGGCGTCATATATGCCGCGGTCGGGCTCACTGATCCAGTAACTGATCTGCTTTTCATACAGCAGGATGATCTCAACGGTTCCATCGTCTGAACCCCCATCAATCACAATAAATTCGATGTTTGGATAGGTTTGGCCTTCAATACTTTTGATGGTTTTTTCGATCAGGTTCAGGCTATTATATACAACCGTAATCATTGAAATTACCGGTAATCCCGCTTCTTTCACGGGTGATTGGCCATCGAGCCGGTATCCGCCTTGCAAGGTCTCTTCCATCATGATCGGTTTGGATCGGAAATTAGTTAATTTCGCACAAAAGCCTGATATGTTTTACGGTTTACTCAAAATACAACGATTTTTCGAATCTCTTTAC
>JBBAAF010000175.1:0-7275 GCA_041658425.1 Bacteroidales bacterium
TAACCCCTAACCCCTAGCCTCTAACCTGATGCCTGGCAGGTTACCAATCAGCCGGATATCAAACCCGATTAGCCCCGGATTTGATCAACAAAATTCTCACATAATATATTAATCTGCTGTTGCCGGACGTCTTTGGTAACATGTCCTTTTTCCTGCCGTTTGAGGTTAGCGGTAAGCCATCTTATAAACCCGGTCCCGATAATCGCCCCATTCGCATGCCTGCAAGCCATTTCAAACGTTTCGTGATCATGTATCCCGAAGCCGATGAGGGTGGGGAGGAATCCATCCGCCTCTCGCGAGAAACGAGATGGGAGGACTCTAAGGTCCTCCCGTACCGGGGAATATTTGCCGCCAGTCGTCGAAGATGAGGAGAGCAGATAAATGAATCCGCGGCTCAATGAGGCCAAGTATTTTGCCCGGTCAGATGAGGTTTGAGGTGCCACGAGGCAGATAAAGTGAATCCCTGCCGATTCAAAAAGCTCCCGGTAATCCTTTTCGTAAACTTCCGGCGGCAGATCAGGAATGATCACCCCGTCGATGCCGCATTCCACACATTGATTAATAAACCTGTCAACTTTAAACTGATAAACTGTATTGAAATAGCCCATCATGATCTTTGGAATCCTGCTGGTTTCTTTGAGTTCCCTGAGTTGATCAAACAGGATATCGAGGTTCATTCCATTAAGGAGTGCCTGATGGCTGCTTGCCTGAATTACAGGTCCGTCAGCCACCGGATCGGAAAAGGGAAATCCGATCTCAATCAAATCAGCCCCTGCTTTTTCGAGTCCGGATATGATCAGGCCGGTATCTGTTAATTCCGGGTAACCCGCTGTAAAATAAACAGATAAAACCGATTTCTGCTTTCGTAAGAATAGTTCGTCAATGCGATTCATGGTCGAAATATTTGCTGTAAGTATCCATGTCCTTGTCTCCGCGACCGGAAAGTATGATCACCATTTGCTCACTGGGATCCCAATTGAGTTTAGGCAGAAGGGCCAGTGCATGAGCCGATTCGAGTGCAGGAATTATCCCTTCGAGCCGCGTCAGTTCCATAGCAGCATCCAAAGCTTCCTGATCAGTCACGGGAATATACGTGCACCGACCGGTCGCCTGCAAATAGGAATGCAAGGGGCCAACTCCCGGATAATCAAGCCCTGCCGAAATCGAGTAGGGCTCGATAACCTGGCCATAATTATCCTGGATAAGCTTCGATTTACTGCCATGAAGAATACCTGTTCGTCCCAATGCCAGAGTAGCTGCGGTTTCCTGCGTATTTACGCCCAATCCGGCTGCCTCTGCTCCAAGCAGTTTAACCGCCGAGTTATCAAGGAATGCGTAAAATCCTCCGGCAGCATTACTTCCGCCTCCCACGCAGGCCATTACATAATCCGGATAAGCCCGGCCAATCCTCGCATTCAACTGAACCGATATCTCATAACTGATAACCGATTGCATTCTGGATACCAGGTCAGGGTAGGGATGCGGTCCAACCACTGATCCAATAATATAATAGGTATCATCAGGATGATTGATCCAGTCGCGCATGGCCTCATTGGTGGCATCTTTTAAGGTTTTATTGCCTGATTCAACAGGCACTACCTTTGCCCCGAGCATCTTCATCTTGGTCACATTCGGCGCCTGTCGCTCCACATCCAGTGCGCCCATATAAACAACGCACTCCAGCCCCTTCAGTGCGCAGACCGTGGCGGTTGCCACACCGTGCTGACCGGCACCGGTTTCGGCAATGATCCGTTTTTTGCCCAGTTTTTCAGCCAGCAGAACCTGCCCGATTGTGTTGTTGATTTTGTGTGCCCCGGTATGGTTAAGATCCTCCCGTTTCAGGTAAATATTCGTATGATATTTTTCAGAAAGCCTTTTTGCGAAATAGAGTGGGGTAGGCCGCCCCGAATAATCACGAAGTAATTCGTGGAATTCGTTCCTGAACTCTTCGCTTTCAATGATTCTGAGGTAGTTATTACGTAATTCGGTGATGTTGGGAACGAGCATCTCCGGGATATAGGCACCGCCGAATTCGCCGTAATAACCATCCGCATCAGGGGTAAATCTGGATTTATTCATTCCTGAATTGTTTTAAAAACTTTTGTAATAAACCGATATGCTTAATTCCGGGCGCTGTTTCAAACCGGGAATTCAAATCTACTCCGGCAAATTGTCGGTGTTTTGGAAATAATTGGGTTTCAGGAGATAACCCGCCACTTAAAAAGTAGGGAGTTTCTCCATGATATTCATTTAAAAGGTTCCAATCGAACTGCTCACCGGTGCCGCCAAGCTTCGGGCTTCCGGTATCGAAAAGGAAATAATCCGCTTTACCGTGGTATTGATCCGTCAGCTTAAAATCAAAACCGGGGTGAATGCCAAATGCTTTAATCATGGTATAACCTTCTCTTCGAAGTTCTTCGCAAAGTTCAGGCGTCTCCGACCCGTGTAACTGGATACCATCGAGTCGCAGAACTTCCGTGATATACCTGATGTCTTTAATAGCCGGATTTACAAAAACACCAACCGTTAAAGGTCGGTCAGAAAGTTCGTTAAGAAATTCGAGACATTTAGGATCAGATATATAGCGTGGTGATCCGGGATGAAAAATCAACCCGATCCAATCCGGTTTCAGTTGAATAACTTCAAGAATATTTCCGGGATCCTTTAGTCCGCATATTTTTACCTGACCCCTGATCATAATTCGATCTGTTTTAATTGGGAGATGAAAGCCTGACAAGCTGAGGCAGGATCGCCGGCCGACATAAACTGTTCACCGATAAGAAATCCCTTATAGCCAGCCTGCTTCAACAGGTGAACATCAGCCGGATCATGGATTCCGCTTTCCGAAATTGTCAGGATCCCATCGGAGATGAATTCGGATAGCGACAATGAAATGTCGAGTGATACCGTAAAATCTGCCAGGTTCCGGTTGTTTACACCGAGAATACTGATTTGGTTGTTCAGATGTGTCAATTCAGCGCAACCGTGGACTTCCAGGATGGTTTCCAATCCCAGTGAACGGGCCAGTGTGGCAAGATTCAACGTTTCTTCGGGCGTTAAAATCGCCGCTATCAGCAGGATGGCATCCGCTCCGATGGATTTTGATTCGATGATCTGATAGGGATCCAAAATGAAATCTTTCCGCAGGATCGGACAATAATTCAGTTCCCGGGCCTTGATCAGATCTTCGTTTTTTCCTCCAAAAAACTCCTTATCGGTTAGTATCGACAGTGCAGATGCACCAGCCTGCATATATCCGATGCTTACCTCTTCCAACTTTGCATTGGCATTGATTGTCCCTTTTGAAGGGCTCTGCCTTTTAAATTCAGCGATGATACCGGAGGCTCCCGGACGCAGCAGGTACTCTTTGAGTGATACCGGTTCGGTGTTGAAAAACGGCTTGCGTTCAAGAAGGGAGATCGGGTAAAGTTCCTTTCGTTCAGAGACTTCGGTGCGTTTGTGGGCGGCTATAGTTTTTAAGATGTTCATTCGTTGTCGGTTGTCGGTTGTCGGTTATCGGTTATCGGTTGTTATCGGGTCAACTGACAACTGATAACTGACAACTGATAACGGTCATTGGTTTAGGTCGATTAATTTTTTAAAACATTGAAGAGCTTTTCCGGATTCAAGAGATACCCGAGCCATCATCAAACAATCCTGTAACGATAGTTCAGGGTGCAAAAGGGTTAGGGCGATGGCGGAATTGGCAATCACCACATTGCACTCAGCCATTGTGCCGTTTCCATTGATGATTCGTTGAAAGATCGCGGCCGACTCTTCCACGGTGCTTCCGCCGGATATTTGCGCAGGATCAATCCGGTCGAAACCGAGATCCGATGGTTCCACTATTTTCTCTCCCTGTTTGGTTATCAGCTTGAACGGGGCGGTGAGGGATATTTCATCATAGCCATCCAAACTGTGTATTATGGCGTAATTCACATCAAGCTGCTGATAAAGATAGTTATACATCCGGGCGAGCTCGAGGCTGAAGACTCCGACTAACTGATTCATCGGTGAGGATGGGTTGATCATCGGACCGAGGATATTAAAAAAGGTTTTAATGCCCAGCTGACGGCGAACAGGTGCCACGTTTTTCATGGCAGGATTGAAAAGTGGGGCATGGAGAAAACAGATGCCGGCCTGATCAATTTCCTTTCTCAGTTTATCCTGATCGTTCGAGAATTTGTATCCGAAATGCTCTAAAACATTTGATGATCCGCAGGATGAGGAGACACCGTAATTACCATGCTTGGCGACTTTTGCACCGGTACCGGCAAGTACAAATGAAGCCAGCGTGGAGATGTTGAATGTGTTTTTCCCATCACCCCCGGTTCCACATAAATCAATGGTATCATATTCGGAAAGATCAACCGGAATGGCCAGCGATTTCAGCGCTTCCCTGAATCCGATCAATTCTTCGATAGTAATACTGCGCATCAGGAATACAGCCATAAAAACTGCCATCTGGGTCTCATTTACCTGCCCCGATGCAATTTGCCTCAAAACCTCCTCCGCCTGTTGCCGCGAAAGGGTTTTATATTCGAAGAGCTGATGTAGTATGTCTTTCATAAATGTTGTCAGTTATCTATTGTCGGTTGTCGGTTAAGAGGTTATTGAAGAGAGGTTAGGGGTTAAAAGGTTAATGGTTAGAAAGATAACCAATAACCTCTAACCTCCTAACCTTCTAACCTCTCTTCTCAAGCCAGTTACTAATCATAACCTTGCCACTCGGTGTGAGGACAGATTCGGGGTGAAATTGGACGCCCCGCACATCAAATTGTTTATGCCGGAGGGCCATGATACGGCCGGATTCATCTATGGCAGTGATTTCCAGACTTGGCGGAAGGGTTTTTTCATCAACCACCCATGAGTGGTACCGGCCCACCTCAATTTTTTCAGGTAAGCCTTTGAACAATATCTCATCAGGAGTTAAAATAGTTGCGGTAGTTGCCACACCATGATAAACCGATGGCAGATTAAGAAGGGTACCTCCGAAAACCTCGCCGATCGCTTGCATACCGAGGCAAATGCCCAGAATCTTTTTCGTAGGAGCAAATTTGCGGATTACATCGTGCATAATCCCTGCGTCGGCCGGCAACCCCGGGCCCGGAGAAAGTACAATGGCATCATAAGCTTCTACCTCATCCACACCGATCTGGTCGTTCCGTATTACGGGAATTTCGTTACCCGTCAACTCTCGCAGGTAATGTGCAATATTGTAGGTAAAGCTGTCGTAATTGTCGAGGAGTAATATCTTCATAATGTTCTGATTTGTGCTGATTTGCTGTTGTCTGCCAAACGGATAGCGTCACGAAGCGCTCCGAGCTTATTGTTGACTTCGTTAAGTTCGCTCTCCTCAATAGAATCGGCAACGATGCCGGCACCGGCCTGGAAGATCAGCTGGTTTCCTATGGAGAGGAATGACCGGATCATGATGGCCTGATTGAGACTTTTATCGAGGCCGATTTGTCCTATGCAACCACCATAGAAGCCCCGGTTGGTTTTTTCATGGAGGCTGATCAGTTCCATCGCCCGGATTTTTGGGGCTCCGCTGAGTGTCCCTGCCGGAAATGTATCTCCCAACAGCCTGAATAGCTGCGGATTCTCAATCAGATCGCCGGAAACACTTGATACCATGTGGAGCACATGTGAGAAGAATTGTATTTCCTTGTAAGTATCGACTGAAACATTTGTAGCATGCCTGCTGAGATCGTTTCTGGCGAGATCAACCAGCATAACATGTTCGGCATTTTCTTTGGGATCTGCTGAAAGTTGTTCCGCCAACCCGCGGTCTTTATCATCATCACCCGATCTGCGCAGGGTTCCGGCAATCGGTGCGATCATCGCCTTGCGGTTTCTGACAACCAGATGGGCCTCAGGTGATGATCCGAATATCTTGTAACTGCCATAATCGAAATAGAACAGGTAGGGTGAGGGATTAACGGACCTCAGATGGCGGTAAACGTTGAATTCATCACCGAGAAATTGCTGCTCAAACCGCCGCGAGAGAACGATCTGGTAAACATCCCCTACATGACAATGATGCTTCCCGGCTGATACCAGGTCGATATATTCCTGATCTGTCAGGTTGGATGTACATGCTCCCCTGGCAGTAAAAGGAAATAGGGAGAAATTGCGGTTGGTCAGCAGATTCTGGATCGTGCCGAGAGTAGATGGCTCGTCATCAAACCGGTTCTCGATCAATGTGACTGTATTCCGGAAATGGTTGATAGCGATCAGATAATGATACAGATGGTAACGAATTTCCGGAATGGCTGCCGGATCATTGTCGTTTTTCGGAGCCGGCACCGATTCGAAATGAGATGCGGCATCATAACCCATGTAACCAAAAAATCCGTTCAGACGATTCTCTTTGGATTGATCATTGGTCTCGAAAAGTGAAACAAACTGATCCAGAAGAGCCGGGATATCTGTTCCATGAACTATTTCTGCATCCTTGCCGGGAAACGACTGCCTGACCTGACCCTGGTCGACCATAATTCCGGCCACCGGTTCGAGGCAGATAAATGAGTAGTTATCGCGTCCACCATGGTAGTCGCTGCTTTCCAGGAGTATCGACCGGGGAAACAGGTCGCGTACCTTCAGGTAAAGGCTGACTGGCGTTAGGGTATCGGCCAGGCTGGTTAGGGTATATGTTCGGATTCGGTACATTGTTTTCGTTTTATATGCTGGTTAATAAAAAAGCCCGTCGTGAGTACGACGGGCCTGTATATTGGATAAGGGCAACACGTTTGCTCACGGAAACCGGATCAGGTTACTTTCCACCACCAATTGTTAAAGTTCGACATCTGTTTCATAAGGGTGCAAAGTTGGAGAAGAGAATTGAGAAATCCAAATTAATTGACGGTTGTCTGCTATCGGTTGTGATAGTTATGGTTGTTATGATGGTTATAATTGTTGCAGGTTGCAGGTTGACGGAGATAGACTTTCAGATGATGTTTCCATCGGCAGGATTTTATCCCAGGTTGATTTTTTAATCACCATCAGGTGGCCGGCAATCCGGCGGTTGATCTCCGCGGTTTCTCCGGGGTGAAGATCCTGCTGCAGTGAAGCGATGAGTTTATGATACCGGACGGAATCGTTATTCATGTCTACGCCAGGGGGCACCTGGATGGAGTAATGGCAGCGGGAAGCTAAGCAGGTAAAGAGTCCTGCCTCAGGATGGGATTCAATATGGCACTGGATCTGGTGACCGAAATCAGGCTGCAGGAACATCGTATCCCCATCCATGATTACTGCCCAATCAACTGGTTT
>JBBAAF010000176.1:0-7159 GCA_041658425.1 Bacteroidales bacterium
AAAAGCCGGGAATCATTCTTGACTATGATGCAGCTGGTGGTATTGTTGGTATTGAAGTATTAAATGCATCCACCAAAATGGATCATGCAAATTCTGTTATTTACGAGGTTGCCTGAAACGTAACCGACAACCGGGATTCTTCACACGACGCCTGAAAAGAGTTTTTAAGGAACTATGTTATAAAATTAGTAACTTAGGAGAAAGGAAAATTTAAATGGAAGCGATTAACATAGAAATAATTAACCCAAAGGCTAAAAGAATTCTAAAAAGCCTTAAGGAGCTAAATCTCATACGCATCAGTAAACTCGTGCAGCGTGAGGTGGCCCCGCCTTCGCCTTTCGTACAGCGTCACGGGGTCCCGGCCTTCGCCGGGATGACAAGGCTCCGATTAGCACATCAGCACATCAGCACATCAGCACATCAGCACATCAGCACATCAGCACATCAGCACATCAGCACATCAGCACATCAGCACATCAAATAATGCAGCACAAACATAATGTTACTCAAGCATAATTATTATATTTGCCGATGGACTTTGTAAACCGGTCAGTTGAACTTGATCTGCTTCAATCTGCATTGCAGCGTGAAAATCGGCAATTGGTTATCGTGATGGGGCGTCGAAGGATCGGAAAATCCAGGCTGATACGGGAGGTTTTGCGATCAGACGATGTATATATGCTTGCAGATCAAAGTGATGCCACAATTCAGCGAAGCTATTTGGCTTCTGCAGCTGCACCGATAATCCCAGGCTTTAATGAGGTGGTTTACCCAACCTGGGATAGCCTGCTAAGCCAGTTAAACCGGAGGTGCAAAAAGGGAACACTGATCTGTCTGGATGAATTCCCGTATCTGGTTAAAAGCGCCCCCGAATTGCCCAGCATAATACAACGGCTAACTGATAATCGCGAAGAACTCAATTTTCACCTGATTCTATGCGGCTCTTCTCAACAAATGATGAGCAAGCTGGTTTTTGACCAGACTGCACCTCTTTACGGACGGGCCGACGAGATACTTCGCCTGCGCCCGATGAATATCTTCACTCTCAGGGAGTTTTTGTCGGTTGATGCCGTTGCGGCTATTGAAGAGTATTCGGTTTGGGGAGGAATTCCACGGTACTGGGAAATACGCGAACAATATAAATCCCTTGATGAAGCTATAAACTTCGCGATATTAAATCCGCTGGGTGTTTTGCATGAAGAGCCTACTCGTCTGTTTCTTGATGATTTACGCACTACTATTCAGGCCGATTCACTTCTGAGTGTGATCGGGAATGGCTGCCACCGGCTGTCTGAGATCGCCGCCAGATTGCAAAAGCCGGCCACCCATCTGAATCACCCTCTGAATACATTAATCGAACTGGGATTTGTCAGACGCGATATTCCATACGGCGAATCCATCCAGTCCACCAAGCGTACCTTATACCGCGTTTCCGATCCCTTCCTGCGGTTTTATTTCCGGTATGTGTCGCCCAACCGGTCTTTGCTGGTTCTTGATGATTCTGCTGCCGTCAATCAGCAGATCAGATCGGGCTTTGCTCAATTTACCGCATCTCAGTGGGAACAGATTTGCCGCGAGTCCATTCACAGGATCCACCCGGATATTGCATGGCTTCCGGCTCAATCCTGGTGGGGCAACGACCGAAACAGCAAACCTCTGGAATTAGATCTGGTCAGCGAAACCGCCGATCGAAAAACGATGCTGATCGGAGAATGCAAATGGGCCGATAAGGTCAATCCCGAAGCGATACTCACTGAATTGAAAGAAAAGACCAGTCGCCTCCACTGGCTCGATGGCCGTAATATACAATATGTGTTGTTCACCAAACACCAACAGTCTGGCCCGGAACAACTGAAAATCATTACCGCCGGGGAAGTGACAAGCTCTTAGGCCGGCCCTTACGATAAGGGCGACCGCAAGGGACCGCCTGACAAAATTCGTACAGCGTCACGGGGTCCCAGCCCCCCGCCTCCGCGGGGGCAGGCTTTCGCGGGGATGACAAGGCTCCGATCAGCGCATCAGCACCTCATAAGATTTTAGGGTTATAACCATAAAAAGATTCATAAATTTTATTATTTTTGCGGTTATAACCCAATGAAATCATCACGATGATCCCAAGAGATTTATATTTAAACCAGCTTTGCGACTTTATTGATAAGCCATTCATCAAGGTCATTACAGGCATCAGGCGAAGCGGTAAATCAGCCATTCTCATGTTGCTGAGAGATGAATTGCTGAGAAAAGGAATCGGGGAAGAAAACATTTTCCACATCAACTTTGAAAGTTTTGAATTCTCGGAAATTGATCAGTCCGACAAATTATACAAATTTATTCAGGCTAAAATTGCCGGTAAACAACGCTGTTATATCCTTCTCGATGAGATTCAGGAAGTCGGATCGTGGGAAAAGGCGGTGGATGCTTTTTTAGTTGATTTCGATGTGGATATTTATATCACGGGTTCCAACTCGCACCTGTTGTCGTCGGAGTTGGCTACTTACCTGGCCGGACGATATATAGAGATTCACGTACATACACTGTCCTTTGCCGAATACCTTTTTTTTAAAAATAAACGTACCAACAAAGAGGTTTCAGATCTTCATCGTGAATTCGACTATTTTTTACGGCTGGGGGGATTTCCGGTTCTTCATACCGGGGAATATACCTATGATTCTGCCTATAAAGTAGTTTTCGATATTTATTCATCAGCAATCCTGCGCGATACGGTACAGAGGTTTAATATTCGTGATGTGGAACTTTTGGAACGGGTTGTCAAATTTGTGTTTGATAATGTCGGGAATAAATTTTCAGCACAAAATGTGGCAGATTATTTCAAAAGCCAGCATCGCAAAATCGATCTCAACACCGTATACAATTACCTGAATGCGCTTGAAGGAGCCTTTATTATATACAGGATACCGCGCTATGATGTAAAGGGGCGAGAGATACTAAAGACTTTTGAAAAATACTATGTTGGAGATCAATCATTGCTGTATGCAGTGATGGGGTACAAGGACAGGCTTATTTCGGGTGTTTTGGAAAATATTGTGATGCTTGAGCTTAAGCGAAGAGGATACAGGGTGTTCGTGGGAAAATCAGATGACAAAGAGATCGACTTTATTGCCGAATTGAAAGAAAAGAAAGTATACATTCAGGTCGCCTATAAAATGGCGGAACAAACCACGATCGACCGTGAGTTTACACCGTTACTTGAAGTCAAAGACCACCATCCTAAATATGTAGTAACCATGGATGAGACCTGGCAGGATAATATAAAAGGAATTCAGCACAAGCATATCGCCGATTTTTTACTGATGAAGGAATTTTAAATCAGTTATCAGTTATCAGTTATCAGTTATCAGTTATCAGTTATCAGTTATCCGGAAAGCCAACCGACAACCGACAACCGACAACGGTATAGACGCAGAAAAGCCTGCTCAATGGGAAAATGCCTCCAACTTTCCAACAACAGCCAACCGGCAACTGATAACCGAATCTGTCAAAGACCTAAAAAAATTGTATATTTGAAACAGTTAGATATTGTAAAAAGATTAACGATGAAAACATTAAATATTGCTATTTCCGACCTTGAATTTAATAAGTTTGGCTTAAGATCAGATAGCCTCTCTTTCTCCGACTTCATAGATATTGTAAGCAGGGAACTATCAAAACAGAGACTGAAAGAGAGTTTGAAACTTGCTGAAAAATTTGGGCTTTCCGAAATGACTATGGATGAAATTTCGAAGGAAGTAAAAGCAGTAAGAAAAAATGCAAAAAATCGTAGTTGACACCAACGTTCTGGTTTCTGCACTTATTCAACATAGTTATCCTTACCACATCGTTGTTGAAATCTTTTCAAACGATGAAATTCAACTTTGCCTTTCCGATGAACTTTTCGCAGAATATTTCAACGTATTGAAGCGAAAAAAATTCGCAAAATTTCCCGATTTTATAGCAAATTCTCAGGCTCTGCTTGTTGACATAGAAAAAAGAGCTATTAAATATTATCCAACAATTCGTTTAGAAATTATCAAAGACCTTGACGATAACAAACTCTTAGAGCTTGCTGAAACCTGTAGCGCAGATTTTCTAATAACAGGTAATACAAATGATTTTACCCTGGTTGAATATAAGGGAACAAAGATTGTGAGTCCGAAGGAATATTGGACAGAATACATGACTAAATAAATTGGCCCCGACAACCGATAACCGACAACCGATAACAGTTATCAGTTATCAGTTATCAGTTGTCAGTTACGCGGAAAGTAGTTAGCCAACCTGCAACCCGCAACCCGCAACAGAATTCAAGATCGACAAGGCCCGGCAAAACCTGTGATAGTGGTCATCCGGTTCATTTTGGGAGGTATGATCGGAGTGGGATGGGTCTTTGGCCGGCACTACCTGAAAGAAGTGAGAATGAAATGCGTTTGAAAATGAACTACCTTTGCATGTGGTAATAGCTCAAAACTCTACTGAAAACAAAAACATTGTAATAACTGTTTATCACCCCGATTCAAATATCTGGATGGAAAATTTCAAAACAAGGCGATAATTATGGAATGTGTAATCTGCAAAAATGGAAATACTTTCGAGGGTATTACTACTGTTACTCTTGAAAAGGATAATTCGGTTATTGTCATTAAGGATGTCCCTGCCCATATCTGCGACAATTGTGGTCATTATTATCTTGCTGAAGAATTTGCAGCTAAAGTATTGGCAATAGCTCAGGAGACAGTAAGGAAAGGTATTGAAATTGAAGTTGCCAGGTTTAATGTAGCAAGTTAGTTCGATCTTTCCGACAGCCGATAACCGACAACCGATAACCGAAAACCGTTATCAGTTGTCAGTTATCCAGGAGTTGTCAACGTAGCTGATAAAAGCAAAGATTTTAGCACCGAGGTTGTCGTACATTTGGATATAAGGGTTAAAGCCAAGCTTGGGATAGAGCTCGTGAAGCATTGCGAGGTGAGAGGTGGTTTCCAAACAGGAACCATAGGCTTGAGTAAGGAAATGAATAAAATCCTTTTTATAGCGCTTACGGCCATATCCCTCAACAATGTTAGCTCTGACAGATTGAGCACTGCGCCGAACCTGGGAACCAAGCTCAAAAAGCTCATGCTTTGGAAGCTTCAGAGTTAGAAGATGTATTTCTTTAGCATACTGAAACGCTAATTGGTAGACTCGGAGATCTTGATAGGATTTCATTTTTTGTTGTCAGTTATCAGTTGTCAGTTGTCAGTTAGGCGGAAAGCAATCAGACTATAGCATATACGCTAAAATGTCTGCTCAATGGAAAAATGCCTCCAACTTTTCGACAACCGACAACTGACAACCGACAACCGACAACGGTTTTCTACCAACTGACAACCGATAACCGACAACTGACAACGGTTTTCCGCCAACCGCCAACCGATAACTCATAACTCATAACCCTTTAACCCTTAACCACATAATGCTTTTCCCTTAATGAATGCAAACATCCAACAGCTATTAGAACAAGGAGAAGGCATTTCTGTTGAGTTTAAGAAAGCAACCAGTCAACTTCCTAATAATTTTTTTGATACCGTGTGCGCTTTTCTCAATCGCAATGGTGGGACTATTGTGTTGGGTGTAAGTGATCATAAAACCATTGAAGGCGTGAATCCAAATTCGGTGGAGATGCTGTGTAAAAATATTGCCAACTTGAGCAACAATCAACAAAAGCTTTTTCCGTCGTTTCTTATTGAGCCAAAAATTGTTGAGTATGAAGGCAAGATGCTGATTCATGTTTTTGTGCCCATATCTTCGCAGGTACATCGCTGCAATGGAAAGGTATTTGACAGGAGTGCTGATGGCGATTTTGAGATAAAGACCGACGCTCAAATCAAAGACCTTTATACACGTAAAAATTTCCTTTATTCCGAAAATACTATATATCCGTTTTTATTCGAGTCCGATTTTGTACCAGGAATAGTGGAACGTGTTCGTAAAATTATCAAAATAAACCGGGCAAATCACCCTTGGAGCGAACTTACGAACGAAGAATTTTATAGAACAGCTGGTCTTCATAGAAAAGATTTTGCCTCTGGCATTGAGGGTTTTACAATGGCGGCTTTATTGATGTTTGGGAAAGACGAAACGATACAAAGCGCCATACCACATTATAAGATAGATGCTCTTTTACGAAAAGTTGATTTGGATCGTTACGACGACCGTGAAAATATTCGATGCAATTTAATCGATACATATGACAAATTAATGAATTTCGTGGCAAAACATCTGCCCGATAAGTTTTACCTCGAAGGCGACCAGCGAATATCGTTAAGAGAAAAAATATTTCGTGAAATTATAGCCAATATGCTTATTCATCGCGAATACACAAATGCATTTCCATCTACGTTTATCATTTATAAAGACAGAGTAGAAACCAATAATGCCAATAAACCCCATGTTTACGGACAGCTTTATCCCAGCACATTTCAAGCCTTTCCTAAAAATCCGAATATAGCCCAATTGTTCACTCAGATGGGACGTTCAGAAGAGTTAGGCACCGGGATTCGTAATGTGTATAAGTATTCAAAAGCCTATTCGGGCAGTGATAATATTGTGTTTTCTGAAGAAGATATTTTTATCTCAAAAGTGCCTTTAGAGTATCGTAATTTAAAAAATGACGAATTAAGTGGCGGATTAAATAATGCCTCTAAAGACCTAGAAAAAGACCTAGAAAAAGACCTGGAAAAAGACCTGGAAAAAGACCTGGAAAATAATGAGATCTTATCTGAAAATCAAAAAGAAATATTGAATGCGATTAAGGAAAATGGCAGAATTACCCAGAAAGATTTGAGCGCGATAGTTGGGATCAATGAAAAGAATATTAGAAACAACATCACTATTCTGAAAAACAAAGGTGTTGTTCGTCGAGTCGGCCCCGATAAAGGCGGGCATTGGGAAATTATAGCGAACCATACTGCTGACAAATAGTTGTGAGTTATCAGTTATCAGTTGTCAGTTATCAGTTATCCATGGGGGTTATGCTTGTTGTGATTGTTGTGGGGGTTAGAGGAGCCATTGGGTTGTGACGTAGTTGATGAAGTTGTTGAGTTTGGCTCCAAGTTTTTCGTATTTATCGGTGAGGGTTACGGTTTCAGTTATTTCATATAGGTCTTTGATCATTTCGAGATGT
>JBBAAF010000177.1:0-7065 GCA_041658425.1 Bacteroidales bacterium
CAATCGAAAACGCACAGACCTGAATTCATCAAAATTGCAGTTTGTCACCGATCGCAATATTGATACACTGGCCGAGGCATTTGTTGGTGCTGATGTATTTCTTGGTCTATCGGTAGCCAATGTGGTTAATAAAGACATGATCCGTTCCATGGCGAAAGATCCGATCGTTTTTGCCATGGCTAATCCGAATCCGGAGATTCCGTATGAAGAGGCCATGGAAAGCAGGGATGACATCATTTTTGCTACTGGCCGGTCGGATTACCCCAACCAGATCAATAATGTCCTTGGATTTCCATTTATCTTCCGCGGGGCTTTGGATGTGAGGGCTTCAACGATCAACGAGTCAATGAAAATAGCCGCCGCAATGGCACTGGCAAAGCTTGCTAAAGAGGATGTTCCGGAAACGGTTAACCTGGCTTACAATATGCAGAATCTCAAGTTCGGTAAGGAATATCTCATTCCTAAACCGCTCGATCCCCGTCTGATCACCACGATTGCACCGGCAGTTGCCCAGGCAGCCATGGATTCGGGGGTTGCCCGGAAACCGATCAAAGACATGAATGCTTATATTCTGGAACTGCAAAAACGGATGGGTCTGGATAATTCACTTATCCGGTTTATTACCGATCAGGCTCAAAGCAATCCGAAAAGGGTAGTATTTGGCCAGGCTGAAAATCTTAATGTCCTTAAAGCCGTTCAAGCCGTTAAACATGATGGCATTGCCAAACCGATCCTGCTCGGAAATATCTCCAAAATCAGAAAAGTTATCAGCGAGATGGATCTCGATCTGGCCGATGTCCAGATCATTGATCCAAGATCCGATGAAGAAGCTGATCGGATTGATATGTTTGCAGAGGAATTTGTCCAAAACCGCAAGCGTAAGGGCATCACGTTTGATGAAGCACACGAATTGATGCAAAACCAATCCTATTTTGGTTCCATGATGGTTCACCTGGGTATTGCCGATGCATTTCTGTCGGGTACCAGCTCAAAATATGCGTATACAATCAAACCAGCTATTGAATGTGTGGGCGTGAGACCCGTTCTGGATCATATCGCAGGAATGTATATTCTGATGACCAAGAAAGGCCCATTCTTCTTTGCTGATACTACTGTTAATAAAGAACCTGATGTTCAAGCTCTTGTAGATACAACGCTCCTCGCAGAGGAGCAAATCAGGAAATTCAATATTGAACCGAAAATTGCCATGGTATCCTACTCTAATTTCGGTACCCAGAGAAAAGGCTCTCCGGCTACCGTCGCCGCTGCGGTGAAAATATTGCATGAAAAGTATCCCAATCTGATTGTCGACGGTGAAATGCAAGCAAACTTTGCCCTCAACAAGGAAATCCGAATGAAGAAATTCCCATTCTCCAAATTAGCCGGCCATGATGTCAATACCCTCATCTTCCCGAATCTTGACTCTGGTAACATTGCTTATAAAATGATGCAGGAGATTGGTGGTGCCGAAGTTATCGGGCCTATTGTAATGGGAATGAACAAGCCGGTTCATATCCTCCAGATGGAGAGTACGGTCAGGGAGATTATTTATATGACATCAATTGCAGTGGTAGACGCTCAATGCAGCGGAGATCCAAAATGTGCCAGTAAATTTGCCTATATTTTATAAGCGTTTACATCCATCTTTTGCGTCTGAAGAAAAAATAAGAGCCAAAACCGATCACAACCATAAAACCAAGAACCATAAAGTATCCGTATTTCCATTGTAATTCTGGCATATTCATAAAATTCATCCCATAGATCCCGGCGATGAATGTTACCGGTATAAAAATGGTTGAAACCACGGTCAGGAGTTGTATCACCTTATTCATACCTATGTTTAATTGAGTCAGGTATAACTCCCGGATCGAAGCCAGATTATCTCGAATCTGATCCAGCTGACTCATAATCTGGTTGATATGATCGAGGATATCCTGATAATAGGGTAGGTCATCCGGACTGATTAAATGGTCAGGTTCTTTGATCAGTTTAATTAATCCTTCCCTGACAGGCATGATTTGGTGACGAAAATAGATCTGGAATTTCCTGATCTGATGGATTGTCTGGGTAGGATCGAAATCCGACTTCCCTTCCATGCCTAATTCAAGGTCTTCAATCTGCAGTTCCAGTTTTTCGCATATTTCAAGGTACTCATCCACCATCACGTCGAGTAAAGTATAAAAGGTGAAATCAGCACCGTGTGTCCTGATTTTAGATCCCGCAACCTCTAAAAGGGAATATGCCGGATTAAACAGATTTGATTTTTTTTCGGCAAATGATACGATGATATCTGGTTGCAGAACAAGGCTGATCTGCTCCGAAGTCCAGGTGAGCGAGGTGGAATTCCATTGAATATTCTTCAGCACGAAAAAGACCCATTTTTCACCCGTATCCGTTTTGGCATTCTGATCGGTATTGAGAATGTCTTCTAATACCAGAGAGGTTACCTGCAGCTGATCGAAAACAGGTTTGAGTAAACTAATGTCCGACAGGCCGGTAATCTCCAACCAGGTGGTCAGCAACTTATCAGCGCTCAACTTACTGGCTTTAATCATTACCTTTGGCTCCTTAACCCACGATTCAGCATCGTAACGGTGACAGGTCAGCCCTTCCTGGCCAGGGAATCTGGAACCAATATGAACGAGAGAGCCGGGAGGCAAGCCTTTTTTTCGCGACCGGCGTGTCATAGCGTCTTTTGAGCTTTTCATGTTTGATCGAATTGGGTAACTTTGGCGCAAGCTAACAAACTAAACTATGAAAATAAAAACCGGGCTCGCAATCCTGATTACCGGATCCATGATGATCAACCGAATGTACAGAAGGTGGTTGTTTCAGGTTCCGATCTGGGATTATCCGGAAAATTCAAAGTTCGTGATGCCTGGAGACAATCGGATATCGGTGAATTCAACGGATCGTTTGAAACGGAAGTACCGTTTCATGGGGTTATGCTGTATCGGATTTTCCCGGGTAAATAGTTTGATTTTTAGTGTTTAGAGGATATGGAATAGAGGTTAATGGTTATTGGTTAGAGGTTATATAGACTAGGAGTGGGGGATAGGGTGTATTCCAGAACTTTTTATTAGTTGGATTGCATGAGGAATTTTTGTTATAACTTTAGTTTAACTATAAACCAATAACTTAGCACTATGGGATTATTTGGAGATTTTAAGAATTTTGCCATGAAAGGCAACGTACTTGTGAAATCAAAAATGATGCTTTTTCGAATCTTTTTTTTAGTTGTGTTATCCCTTTTTCAGATTAATTTGGATGCACAAAATGCTGTTAATCAACATGTTTTTAATTCTTATTACAGCGGAAAGAATTTGGATTACGTGGCTTTTCCATTAGGAGGGATCGGCGCCGGGATGGTTTGTTTAGATGGTAACGGAGCCTGGTCTCATCTTTCGGTGGACAACAAACCCGATGTTTTCAATGAGCCCTTTGCGTTTGCCGCCATTTCGATTCCCGGAATTCCAAATGGTGCGAAAGTTTTACAGGGACAGGTCCCCACCTGGAAAGTTTTCGGCCGGCCCGGAACAGCCAATGGAGGAGGCGAATACTATTATGGTTTACCCAGATTTGAGAATTGCCGGTTTCTCGCAAGGTTTCCTTTTGGTTTAATTGAACTTGAGGACAATGATTTGCCTCTTAAAGTTAAAATATCCGGCTGGAGCCCATTTATTCCCGGGGATGCTGATAATTCCAGCTTGCCCGTTGGTTCCATGGAGTACACTTTCGTGAATACTTCGGACAAGGCGGTGGATGCGGTTTTTTCCTGGAACTCGAAAAACATCATCAGGAAAGATGCAAAGAACGAGATTATTGCCGGTAAGAACGGGTTTATCATGCACCAGAAGGGAAGCAAAGAAAAACCTGAAATGGAAAGCTGGTTCAGTGTTTTTGCAGATCAGGATGCGATCGTTGATCATTGCTGGTTCCGCGGTGGCTGGTTCGATGCGTTGACAATTTTGTGGAAAGATATCCGCGAAGGAACATTGAAAGCAGATGCTCCCAAAGGAGATAATCCTCCCGGGGCGTCATTATTTGTTCCTCTTCATATTCTGCCCTTACAGGAAAAGACAGTTCGCCTGATGTTTTGCTGGTACTCTCCGGATACGAAGATTTCGACGGGTGCACAACCGGCACCTGCCGGTCCGGCATTCAGTGATAAACCGGCACCGGGGGCAGCACCCGGACAGCAGGAAATTCCCGGATTTGTGGGTAAACAATTAGTTAATACCTATTATCCCGATGGTGATGGATTGACAGGGGTTTTAACTTCTCCCGGATTTAAAATCAAAAAGAACCTGATTGCTTTTATGATCGGCGGGGGAGGTATCATGGAGAAAACAGGTGTAAATCTTAAGGTTGGGGGCAAAATCGTGCTGTCTGCCACCGGAAAAAATCAGGAACAACTGGTACCTATTGTGTGGGACGTGAAAGCATTTAAAGGAAAGATAGCCGTTCTGGAGATCGTCGATAATGAAACAGGCGGATGGGGGCATATTAATGTGGACCAGATAGTTTTTTCCAATAATCCATCCGTCGATCCGACCTCTATTTCTGCTGGTGATTTGATATTTGAAGACTTTGAAGGATCAACCTATGGTTTGTGGGTCAAATCCACTATTACCGATGGATGTGCCGGCTGCGATCCGGAAACCTGCACTGTGGAAAGATATTATAAACCCTGGTATTCGGGGAAATTTGACGGAATCGGCTCTTTGCAGGAATACTGGATCAATAACTATGATCATCTGAAATCGGGAAGCGAATTATTCCGTGATGCATTCTATTCCAGTACATTGGCTCCTGAGGTTATGGAAGCTGTCGGAGCAAATCTGACAATACTAAAATCTCCTACCGTACTAAGAGATACTGATGGAAAACTCTGGGCCTGGGAAGGTTGCAGCGATAATTCTGGCTGTTGCGCCGGCAGTTGCACCCATGTATGGAACTATGCTCAGGCGATCCCGCACCTTTTCCCGGTACTGGAGCGTTCGCTACGATCCACAGAGTTCACGGTCAGTCAGAATCCAGAGGGCCACCAAACATTCCGTGCCAATCTGCCCATCAATCAACCACAGCATAGTTTTCATGCTGCATCCGACGGACAGCTTGGCGGTATTATGAAAGTTTATCGCGATTGGCGTATCAGCGGAGATAATGATTGGTTGTCGAACCTCTATCCCCTGGTGAAACAGAGCCTGGATTACTGCATCAAAACCTGGGACCCTGATCATCTCGGCGTATTGGTTGAGCCGCACCACAATACTTACGATATCGAGTTCTGGGGGCCGGACGGGATGTGCTCAAGCTTTTACCTGGGTGCTTTAACCTCTTTTATCGAAATGAGCAAATTCATGCAAAAACCGGTAGCCGATTATGAATCACTGCTGGCAAAAGGGAAAGCATTTATGGAAAAGGATTTATTCAATGGAGAGTACTTTACCCAGAAAATCAGGTGGAATGATCTCCGTGCCGCCGACCCGACTAAAATCCATTCAGCAACTATCTCACCGGATGAATCTTATGAACTTCTTATCAAGGAAGGGCCAAAATACCAATATGGTTCGGGTTGTCTTTCTGATGGCATCATGGGTATGTGGATGGCTTCTTCTTCGGGATTACCCGAAATTATCGACAATGCTAAAGTAACCAGTCATCTGGTATCAATATATCGATACAATTTTAAAACGGACCTGACAGACCACGATAACCCTCAGCGTCCGACTTATGCACTTGGAAAAGAGGGTGGCTTGCTTCTGTGCACCTGGCCCAGGGGCGGCCAGTTATCGCTGCCATTTGTATACAGCAACGAGGTGTGGACAGGTATTGAATATCAGGTTGCAAGCCATCTCATAATGAAGGGTGAGGTGGAGAAAGGGATGGACATCGTTAAGGCTTGCCGTAAGCGTTACGATGGAACCGTCAGGAATCCGTTCGATGAATATGAGTGCGGCCACTGGTATGCACGTGCCCTGTCGAGTTATGGTTTACTGCAGGGATTAACAGGTATCCGCTATGATGCCGTTGAACGGGTTCTTTACATTGATTCAAAGATCGGAAACAACTTTACCAGCTTTTTATCAACCGAAACCGGCTTTGGAAACGCCGGCCTTAAAAATGGAGTTCCGTTTATCGAAGTAAAAATGGGTAAGATTCCATATGAAAGAATTGTTCTCAAGTAAAAAGAGATATTTTTAGGGTTCAAACTAGAAACAACTATGGGAAGAGCATACGAGTATCGTAAGGCACGCATGTTTAAGCGTTGGGGTAATATGTCCAAGACATTTACCAGGATCTCTAAAGAAATCATTATCTGTGTAAAGGCCAGCGGACCAGATCCAGCTTCCAATTCAAGGCTTCGTGTTCTGATGCAGAATGCCAAGGCAGCCAATATGCCAAAAGATACTGTGGCAGGTTCAATTAAGAAAGCCGCAGGAAAAGATCAGGCTGATATCAAGGAGTTTGTATATGAAGGATATGCGCCGCATGGGATAGCTGTTTTAGTGGAAACAGCTTCGGATAACCATACCAGGACCGTGGCCAACGTAAGGAGCTATTTCAACCGCACAGGCGGCAACCTGGGTACCTCCGGGAGTGTGAGTTTCCTCTTCGAACATAAGTGTATTTTCAAAGTCAAGGGAAAACCGGGAATTGATATCGAAGAGTTGGAATTGTCCATGATTGATTCCGGCGCTCAGGAAGTATTTGCCGAGGACGAAAACATCATCATTTCAGGTGATTTCGAAGATTTTGGTACCATTCAGAAGTATCTCGAGGATAATTCCTTTGAGCTGATCAGTGCTGAATTTGAAAGAATTGCCACGCAAACCAAAGAATTAACTCCCGAACAGGCTGCTGAAGTGGAAAAAACTCTTGCCAGATTCGAAGAGGACGATGACGTTATCAACGTTTTTCATAATATGGTTTACATGTAGAGTCCCCTCGGTTTTGTAACCGAACATAAAAGTAGATAACTTAGAGGAAAAATACACAATCTGTGCAAAGACCGTTTCACGTCTTGGGAAAAATATTCCATAGTAGAGTTTGGTTTGGGGT
>JBBAAF010000178.1:0-6886 GCA_041658425.1 Bacteroidales bacterium
GCTGCACTTTGCGATGGTACCGCACTCAACAACAAACCGCCTGGATGCAAGTATAAGGTATCAATGCTCGTGCTCAAAGAATTCCAATCACCGGTAGACTGCCATCCATTGCTTCCCATTTGATAATAGCGGACGACGGGTTGCTGTTCATATCCGTTCTGTATTCCTCGAAGATAATAATCAAAGAACTGCATTGCCGCCGAGTCGTGCACGCTAACGGCATTAGGGTATTCTAATCCTCCTTGCTGTAATTTGCCAAGTTCCATATGCAGCCAGGGGCCAATCATTAGCTTGTGTTTTTGGCGGACAGCAGGATCGCTTCTCGTTCTGAGTTCGTCAAATGCCCGCATTACTTCATCGGGAAAATGATCGTACCATCCGCCGATGAGAAGCATGGGCACATTGATCGACTCCGGATAATCAGAATTCATCTCTAAAATCTGCCAGAAAAGATCTTCGGATGGATGAGATAAAATTAATTGGGTTGATACAAATCCGAGCAATGCCAACGACTCAACATGTTCTTTACGGTAAACGCCTCCGTAGAAATAATCTTCATAATTAGTTTTGTAATCCCGAACAAGAGGAACAGCACATACCAGATGCGGCGGCTGATGTTTCGCAGTCAAGAACTGAATTTGACCCAATGCCGAAGATCCCCACAGGCCTACCTTTCCATTGCACCAACGTTGACGGACTATCCATTCCACACAATCGTAACCATCTAACCCGAGGTCATATCCCGGAACCTCAGCGTCCTTCGAGCCAAACCGTCCACGCCAATCAACAACAACATAGGTGTAATTAACACTATCATAAGGGAAAGGAGAACCGCCAGCTTCCGGAACACCCACTCTATCGCGATATCGATTTTTGTTGTAAGGGGTTTGGATAAGAATAACAGGCTTTGCCATCGTGGTGTCAATCGAATACAAGTCGGCGGCCAGAAATTTCCCATCACGCATGGGAATGGCAATGGGGGTGTATCTCACTCCAGATTGAGCGTAAACTTGTACCGCAAGAATAATGGGAAGAATGAAAAAAGTAAAACAATGCTTTCTCATTTGACAACCTCCATAGCTTTTGTTTGTGAAAAGGTAGGCGTGGTCAAGCGATAAAAATACACACCGCTGGATAAGCGCCTTGCATCATAGACAACCGAATGTTCGCCGGGGTTTAATTCTTTGTTTACCAGTGTCGCAACTTCTCTGCCGAGCACATCAAAGACTCTCAGGGTCACATGTTCGCGTTTTAGAAGTGCGAACCGTATCGTTGTCGTGGGATTGAACGGGTTAGGATAATTTTGCTCAAGATTAAAATGCACAGGGATTTTTGTTCTTTCATTTTTGATTTCGGTAATTTCAGTTCCATAAACAGTCATCTTCAAGTCATCGAACCAGGCTCGTCCTGTGCCGAGCAAGAGGCAGTGGATTACCATGCTATCGGTTCCAGCCGGAGCAGTAAACTCACCGGAAACCCAGCGCCAATCTGAGGTACCATTAAGACGGGGAAATACTTTTGGAAATGGCGCCCGACTCTGGAAATTTCCTCGAAACTCGACATCAATGGTGGCATCACCTGTTACCATTTCCGTCTTGATCCATCCGGTTATTCTCACATGATCTCCCGGTGAAACGGGCAAGGTCTGGCAATATGCTGCTACTCCCTGAGGAAGAGATTGGGAAATATAGGCAGAATGATCCCCTCGACAGGCTTCATCCGATAGAAGATATTGGGCACTACTGCCGGGCAATTTTGTCCAGAAAAGTGGCAGGCTGTCCCCAACTTCGAAATCGCCATTCTTCAGCGTCTCCTCCTTCGGGAAAACTGGTTGCAGTTCAAATTCCATCATAAACAGCGGTATACTTTGTCTGGTTCGTTCATCGAACAAGGTATCTACCCAGGTGCGTTTCAACCATTCCGGGTGACTGGTCCATAAGGCATATTGCAGAACTTCATGATATTGGTTGGTGATGAAAACAGGAAACCAGCACAGGATTTTTTTCTGCTCGCCAATGGTGGCCAAATCAAAGGCAAATCCCCGGCTATAGAGTTCATAATGGGGTTGCTCGACCTCTGGGGGAGGACCCGGGAATCTTATCTCGCCATACTGGGAGAATTCGTCGAGCAGACTCTGGCCTGTGGAAAGCCCACTGGAAGTATGTTCCAGCACGGCACTTCCCCCTTCCGTAACTTCTCGCCAAAGGCAGGGTTGCTGGAGTTCCCAGTGGTTGTGAATGGGAGCGTCGGCATTCGGCCACCAGAAACCAATTCTATGATCCGGCTTGGACGGAAACAGAGCCAGAGAGTCTCCTGTCTCGAGATATTTTGAATGTCCAACAGAGGTTTCCATATTCGCCCAGTAGCCGCTACCATCTGGAAGTTGTACCCACCATTGGGTGACCGGGTGAGCCTTTAACGGCGCCGGACGGGCGGGAATATTCAGTGCTCTAAGTAAAGTAGCAGCAAGTCGCTCGTACTCGATGCAGATCGCACGACCTTCCCGAACTACCTCATGAGGCAGATAGCACCAATCAGTGAAATTCTTCCCCCACCCACAGTTGACAGTCTGCCAGTTGCCACAGGTAACATCGCCGGGGTAATTGTGCATCAGGTCATAACCGATATGTTTGACCACCCAAACATAGACCGCTTTTGCAACTTCGGTTTGATTGCTCCGTTTGGCAGACGGCACAGAATCAAGAATCTCTTGAGCCAGTGCCACAATATCCGGATGGGCTTTATCCATGAATGCGCCCGATTCTAAATAAGGCTTGATACTATCCGGATAAAGGGAGATGTCCAATACCGCATTCTCGGCTGGTTGTAGAGGTTCCAGAGCAAATTGCTTGTTGTCGATTAGATAGCATAAGCGCACATCAAGAATTTGTGTCTTGTAGGAGGTTTCATTATTTATCGACTCCAGGGTAAAATTAACAATGGTGGTTTCACCACTTCGGACATCGAGCCTCCCCTGACGTGCACCATAGTAACCAGGGTGTTCAACACATACTATATACCGTGGGAAAGCGGGTGTGACATTCTCCAGCCGGTAGTTTCCAGAACTGTCGGTTATTGCCCGGATATCGGTACCATAGATGAATACCTCAGCACCAACAACTGGCTGATTCATAGCAGTTAGAACTTTGCCTTCAATAGTTCCGGTTGTCTGCGAATGAATGGGAGGATTAGTAGCAGGCGGCTCTACAGCAGGTTGGTTTTGCCAACCACCAGCAAGTAAGATAGCCGGTAGCAAGACGAGCAACAGATAGTATTTGCGGTTCATATTTGTCTCCTTTTCTTCATTTACTTGGTGATGAGCATTTTCTTAGTTTCAATAAAGCCGCCAGCCTGCCCGTCTTCTGTTTGGCGGGCGGTCAGGCGGTAGAAATACACACCGCTGGGCAAGCCCTTCGGATTATAGACAACAAAGTGTTCACCAAGGTTAAATTCATCATCCACCAGTGTCGCCGCTTCTTTTCCGAGCACATCAAAGACTTTCAGGGTAACATGCGAGCGATGTGGAAGGGAGAAGCGAATCGTGGTTGTCGGATTGAAAGGGTTGGGATCATTTTGCAAAAGTGCGAAACCAGTTGGAATCTCGGTGTCCGTAACAACCCCTGTGGGCTCGAAAGTAAGCAAGTAAAGAGTAGAAGGGATGTGGATGCCACCCCTCTCTTCCTGACTTACATGACCAAATACAATCTTTTTACCATCAGGACTCCATGCTGATTCAGTTATTTGTCGTGCATTTGGATCGTATTCTTCGTGACTTGGGTCAGTAAAATATGTCAATCTTACTTTGTTACTACCGTCTGCATTCATCAGCCATAGTTCTTCGCCTTCACCTGGGTTGCCTCCTGCTGCAGTGTTCCAAATTATTTTTTCCCCGTCCGGTGAGAACTCAGGATTCTCGTCATAAATATTCATAATTATAAAGATTATTCGAATTTGAAATTTATCTTTTAGTAGTACGATTGGTTCCAAAGAGCACATCCACGTTCATTCCCTCATCCATCAAAAGATCGATCCGCAAATATCCTAACTAAAACAATAAACGGTATGAGTATAAATATTTATATTTAAGGCTCTTCTGGAATAAGTGTGGACTATGTCTAAATAATCTGATATATTTCACCTTTAAAAATGATTAAGGAGGAGAGTCATGAAAGAGAAAGAGATACTAAAAGAATTGATAGCCATACCTCAATACAGCGTAAAGGATATTCAATTTAAAGAAGGTAATGAAGAAACACCCGGCGGCTGCCGGGCAACAATAACCTTACAAAGGGATGAAGCAAGTTTTAAGTGTGCCTGTGGATACCAAGCAACAGGTTATTACGATTCAAGCCGGCATCTTATTCGTGATCTGCCTTATGGAAAATGGTCTAAGGTCTTCTTAGACCTCTACAAATATCGTATTCAATGTCCAAACTGTGGTGTGGTTACAGAACAACTTGAGTGGATACGTCCCTTCAAGCGTTATACCACCAGACTCTCTGACGCCGTGGCCTTGAGTTGTCGAGCTCTTCGTTCCATCTCTGATGTAGCAGAGCAGTATCATCTCTCCTGGGATATCGTCAAAGAGATTGACAAGGAGTATCTATCCAGAGAGTTTGAACCCCCTGTCTTCGATGATGATCTTGAATATTTAGCCATGGATGAGTTCTCTCTTAAGAAGCGTCATAAGTATGCCACCAATTTTGTTGATCCTATAAGGCGCAAGGTTCTCTATACGGTAAAAGGCCGTTCCTTTGAAGATGTCAAAGCCTTCTTTGAGCTCCTTGGTAAAGAGCGCTGCGAGAAGATAAAGGCTGTTTGTGTTGACATGTGGGACCCTTATATTAAGGCTGTAAGGACATACTGTCCTAATGCTGAAATCGTCTATGACCTCTTCCATATAGTTCAGAACTTTGGTAAGGTCATTGATAAGGTCCGTAACAATGAAATAAAGAAGGCATCTTCTTCCGAGAAAGATGTAATCAAAGGGAGTAAATATCTTCTCTTGTCTAATGCCAAAAACCTAACTCATAAGAACAGAAACTCTCTTAAAGTACTGTTAGCCTTAAACAAGCACCTTTCAACTGTCTATATCCTCAAGGATGAGCTTAAGCATCTCTGGTCGTACACCTCTGAAGCCTGGTTTAATAAGGCCTTTAATGCTTGGTATCGCAAGGCTATCTATTCCAAGATTGAACCACTCAAAGAATTTGCCCGTTCCCTTAAGAGGCGAATTGATGGTATTATTGCTCACTGCAAACATAAACTAAACACTTCCTTCCTGGAAGGTATGAATAACAAGATCAAGGTCATCAAAAGAGTTGCCTTTGGCTTTAGGGATAGTGACTATTTTTTCTTAAAGATAAGGGCGTCTTTTGCTTAGTTCCATACTAATGTCGGAAGAACCTGAAAACTATGAAACCAGTTTGGTCCCGACGAATCGGGACGAAAACTGGTTTTGTTTGAATTCAAAGATTTTAAAAAAATGGAATGGGTAACAGTCTTGAACTATGATTGAAATGATTGAATGAAGACTATGATTACGAGAGTGTGTGATATTAAAATCATAGTCAATCATTTGATCAGGCTAAAACCTTCAGAAGGTTTCCCGATAAATCTTACTCGAATTTACAATTATCCAAACAACCTTCTGAAGGTTGAACTTATAAAAATCATAGTGCAGACGGAATGGGTAACAGTCTTGAACTATGATTGGAATGATTGAATGAAAACTATGATTACGAGAGCGCGTGATATTAAAATCATAGTGCAGACGGAATGGGTAACAGTCTTGAACTATGATTGAAATGATTGAATGAAAACTATGATTAAGAAAGAAGCGCGACATTAAAATCATAGTCAATCCTATAATCAGAAAAATCATAGTGCAGACGGAATGGGGAAACAGTCTTAAACTATGATTGGAATGATTGAATGAAAACTATGATTAAGAAAGAAGCGCGACATTAAAATCATAGTCAATCCTATAATCAGTAAAATCATAGTGCAGACGGAATGGGAAACAGTCTCGAACTATGATTGAAATGATTGAATGAAAACTATGATTAAGATGGAATCATAGTCCATCAGAAAATCAGAAAAATCAAAGTACAGACAATTTGAAACCAGTTTGGCAGAGCGAAAACTGGTTTTGTCTGTCAAACCTGACGACTGCATCTTCTAATTTCCTTGCTGAAATTCTCCAAAACCAATATCTTTCCCCATGAATATTCATGTAATACAAAATAGGTAAACAGAGGGATTATGAGAACATTGATTGTCTTCGCATCAAGCAAGGGTACGACGGAAAAGTGCGCAAACTTATTGGCGGAAAAAGTAACCGCCCCAAAAGAAGTCGTCAATCTGAAAAAAGGCTCCCCGGCAAATCCGGCGGATTATGATACGATCATCATCGGCGGATCGATTCACGCGGGAAAAATTCAAAGAGTCATTCCCAAATTTATCGATCGGAACCGCGAGACGCTGATGAAAAAACGCGTCGGGCTGTTTCTATGCTGTCTGGAAGAAGTCGAAACCGAAATGGAAAAGGAGTTCGCCGCTTCTTACCCGCAGGATTTGCGCGATCACGCTTTTGCAAAAGGTTTCTTCGGCGGCGAAGTCGTTTTTTCGAAACTGAATCCGCTTGTTCGGATCATTATGAAAAAAATCTCCAAGACCGATCAGGATATTCACAAAATCCGCGAAGACGCCATTGATCGATTTGCTGTAACAATCAATCAATCCTTCTGATTTCAAAAGGAAACCCATGAAGAAATCTCATCTCGTTCGACCGGCACTCGCCATTCTGGCGATTTTAATGTTCAGCCTGACCGGCTGTAAGAAGCTGGAAGAATATCGCCAACGGATCGCCTCCATCGAAATTGAA
>JBBAAF010000179.1:0-6831 GCA_041658425.1 Bacteroidales bacterium
GTCAACAGGTGTTTCGTTGCAATGTTGCTTAAACATGGGTCTCACGTAACCGACGATCAACCTGATGAGAAACTGGCCGGCGAAGCTGGTTTATACGGAGTTGCTTTCTTCGGCCATAAAGGCAAACCTGGCGACAAGAAACTACTGAACTACCTTTGGAAAGACGCCCGTAAAATCGCAACCGAAACTTCCAATTCATTCAATCTTAATTCATCATGGCTGCATGGTAAATATAATTGCGGTGTGATTGATACATACCTGGGCACAGTTGAAGTTTTTTCTCAGGATTATTTCGCCCAGGGTGATGATGGTACCAGGGCAATCGATGAAATCCACCAGATCTGGCTCGATCTCGACCTATCTGTTGAATCTTCATTCGAAATATGGATCAACCGCAATTTTTGATAATCAACCGGGTGTGCTTGATACCCTTACAAGTCCGAAGGCATCGGCAATAATTTTATGATTTATAAGAATATTCAGGTCAATAAACTCAAGGCTCGAAAGCTTTTCGATACTGGTTAGTCCGCGCTTACAGCATGTTAGTAATATTAAAAAAACGCTAAATTTATGTCATGTTTAGAAAACGAAAAAGAAAATACTATAATGGTATCAGAAAAAGATATGGAAAATGCGATAGCCAATAATCCCAAGAGGTACTTGGGTGAAAATGGGCTATTGGTAATTGATCGACAACATCGTATTGGTGATTACATCTTCGATTTATTGTTCCAAGATAGGCATGGAGCCAAACTCATAGTCGAAATACAGAAAGGTACGCTTGACCGTAGTCATACCTACAAAATCCTTGATTATTATGACGCCTACCGAGAAAAGAATCTACAGGAGTTTATTGATTTAATGGTTATTGCGAATATAATTCCGGAGGAAAGGAAAAAAAGATTGCGTGCCTGGGGGGTTGAATTTCGCGAGATACCGGAAGCCGAATTTATTTCGAGCAGCTTTACTTCCGAAATAGTTTTGCCAGACACAACAACCAATATAGCGGCTAAAAGTATGGTTGGGAAAAGCAATGTACCTAACGATAGTGACGCAATGAAGTCCTATTTGCTATTTAAGGAGCAAAAAAATCGCTTTGTAATGGAATTGCAAAAGATTGAAAAAGTTAGTCTGAAATTTACTTTTAATGACCTTAACGCACATAACATAAGTTCTCGCTCTAACTGGGTAGTTTGTTGGATACCTCATAAATGGGGTGTATTCAAGCAGACATCGGCTGGGGTCCATTTTGCATTTCTTTATTATCGGGATAGAAAATGTGGTATCGAATATATACGTTTCCCTGTTGGTGTTGAAAAGCCTCTAAAAACAGAATTTCATGAAATTTTCAAAACGGAGGTAGTTGAAAATCTAAAACAAAGAAATGTAAGTCTTACTGATTGCCGTCTTTGGCCTGATCCTGGCTTTAGAAGAGCAAAATTACTGGAGCCTAAGCATATCATTCTCGATCATAATACTTAGGAACAAGTTCTTCAAAGTTATCTCCAATTAGGCCAGTTTGTTGAGGTAGTGGGAGAAATGATGAAAAAGTACAATGATCTTGGATACTTCACTGAGCAACTTGATTTCCACTGAAAATCATAATCCATTCTTCAAGCTAATGATTTACGGTGTAATTAAATAAGCCTTTATAGGGTAAGTATTTACTTTCTTGGGCGTTACCCTATAGGGTCAGGCTTTCCTCTTCTATCTTTCCCCGGGTACGGGAAAAGGATATTTGTTTCAATCCTTAACGCGTAAAGATCCCCACTATATCTCCCAAAAAGGGAAGAAGGTTTTTACCCCCTTTGTTTTTAAAACACAAAACCGGGAACCGTATGAAAAAAAAATCGTTAAAACATCTTCTTCCAAAGCGGCTACTTACTAATCGTTGCGCAGTCATTTAAATACAGCTAAACTCAAAGGTGTCATTCTGTGAAGTGCTGAAATTCCTATATGCAAGTCCCCCCCATGCGGTCTTTAAGGAATTCAAAACCTTAGAAAATCTAAATCAGTGCGCTCAATTAAACAATCAAGGATTTGGATAGACTACAAACCGCTCCCAACACACGATCAACCAGCTCCCCAAAAAGGTATTGCCCCGAAACGGGCTTTTCCTAGAACCCTAAGGAAGTAAATCAATAAACCCTGTCTGAATTTTCAAAAGTCTTCCCGGCGCCTCCTTCCGGAGTGCCACCCCGTCCACTTTGCTGAAAAATAATAAAAGAATGTCCTCTGCCGTAAATCGACATTCGTGCAACTCCAACGTTCACGATCGATACCATAAAGTGATTGTACGGCATGGCCTGTAGGAAATACCAACTCACAGGTTACCAACGATGTCTGAGGTTAGTCACTTTTTTCTTACATACCCTTTCCCGATGGCAATTTCCCCAAACGCCTTCATGACTGTAATAGTTTTTTATACCAGAAATTATCCGCGAAGATACCGCTGAAGAATAACCATTCCGTTGCACTGCATTGTACCATGGATTTTCTCGGCATATCCTCACTCCTAAAGTCGCTCCGGTATTCCAATTCCTCCATGGTAGTTCTTCTTCTTGCCGGTAATTATTAATCGTATAATTTTTTAAATAAAAAACGTCATGAAAACTTTTGAGAAAATTTACATCGGAAAAGGGAAAACCCAAGACTTCAGTCTGGGGGTCTGCTGAAACACCCGAATAACGTTTGCCGGTTTCTTTCAAATGATCATTCTTTAAGGTAAAATAACCTGCTATTCTTTAGCAGTAGTTTGGTAAATTTGCCTGTTAAATCCAAAACAAAATGACAAGAATCTTTAGCATCCTCTTTGTAATTTTACTTTCAACAGCTCTTTCAGCCCAAAATGAACCCTTTGTTTTAATGTCTGACGGATGGAAGTTTGCTACCGGCGAACAGGCGGCATGTGTGAAGCCGGATTTCGACGATTCGGGTTGGAAAACCATGGCGATGAATAAGAATTGGGAACTCCAGGGATTCGATGTATATGACGGGTATGCCTGGTACCGGATCAAAGTGGTGATCCCTTCGTCGCTGAAAATGAGCGCCTTTCTGAAGGATAGCCTCCAGATTGGGTTGGGTAAGATCAATAACTTCGATCAGTCATTCCTGAACGGTGATCTGCTGGGAATGAACGGGGAAACAGTTGCTTCCGGCACTCAGCCTGACCAGGGTTTTCTTAAAGCTCCGACTGCTACTTATGATGTTCAGCGCAACTATATATTGCCGGTTAACGATCCGCGGATCCATTGGGACCAGGAGAATATCATTGCCATCCGCGTGTTCGATGAGGGCGGAATGGGCGGAATTTATGCCGGTGATCTATCGATCCGGATGAGGAAACTTTCCGATTATTTCCGCATTGATAATCAGGCTGCGGCTGAAAAATCAGGAGATGGTTCGATCCGGAAGAAGGTCGTTCTCCGGAATTATTATTCTAAAACGCCAATCAGCGGTCGATTTTCCATATCGATTATCGATAAATTAACCCGGAATACATCGGTCATCCTAAAAGAAAAGGTGACTGTTGCACCGGCATCTCTTAAAGAATTCAATTATTCTATCACCGAGCCGACCGGTCCGAATAAAGTGGTGTATCAATTTTTTTATGATCAGGTTAAAGATCAGATTAGTTTAGGTGATGAGTATCCCTATATCCTGACGCCGAAAACCCCGGAAACACCGCGGATCAATGGGGCCGAGGTTTACGGAACGAGTCCGGGCAAACCGTTCCTGTTCAATATTCCGACTACGGGCAAGCGTCCGATGACTTTTGCAACCGAAGGACTGCCCGCCGGACTGAACCTGGATTCAAAAACAGGGATCATCACTGGCCGGGTTAAGGAAGCCGGCGAATACCGGGTTATGCTGGTGGCTAAAAACAAGCTTGGTGAGGCGCGCAAAAAGTTGCATATTATAATAGGTGATCAGATAGCCCTGACTCCACCGATGGGCTGGAACAGCTGGAATTGCTGGGGACTCACGGTGGATCAGGAAAAAGTGGTGGCCAGTGCCAGGGTCTTTAAAGAAAAGGGTCTCGCCGATCATGGCTATACCTTTATCAATATTGATGATGGCTGGCAGAAATATCAGAATGTTGAGCCTAAAAGAGATCCGTGGGGTTACATCCTTCCGAATTCGAAATTTCCGAATATGAAGGCGTTGGGCGACAGCATCCATTCGATGGGCCTTAAGTTCGGGATATACAGTTCACCCGGACCGCTCACCTGCGGGAAGTATGCCGCAAGCTATTTGTTTGAAGCCCAGGATGCAGAGAGCTATGGGTCATGGGGAGTGGATTATCTGAAGTACGACTGGTGTTCGTATGATCAGATCGCGAAAAATCTGGAGAAGCCTGAGCTCATCAAGCCCTATTTGGTGATGCAGAATGCCCTGAAAAAGTCGAGCCGAGATATTGTGTACAGTCTGTGCCAGTATGGGATGGGTGATGTCTGGAAATGGGGCGCCGAAGTGGGCGGTAACCTCTGGCGGACCACCGAAGATATAAACGATAGCTGGGAATCCCTTAAACAGTGCGGTTTTACACAGACGGTTCAGGCACCTTACGCAGGCCATGGCCACTGGAACGATCCCGATATGCTGGTAGTTGGTTGGGTAGGCTGGGGACCGAGTCTTCATCAGAGTAAACTGACTCCTGATGAGCAATATACCCATATCAGCCTGTGGAGCCTGTTATCAGCCCCGCTGTTGCTTGGCTGTGATCTTACACGGCTTGATAATTTTACGCTGAACCTGATCACCAACGATGAAGTGCTGGCCGTGAATCAGGATCCGCTCGGCAAACAGGCAGCAAGGAATATCCTAGACGGAAATTTCCAGGTTTGGTCGAAACAGCTCGAAGACGGCAGCCGGGCTGTCGGGATATTCAATCTTGGTGAAGAATCGCAAAAATACGAGCTTGATCTGAATAAGCTTGGATTGTCTGGTTCACAGGTGGTTCGGGATTTATGGAGGCAAAAAGAGATTGGAACCTTCAGCGGGAAATTTGGAGCGGTAGTGCCATCTCATGGCGTGGTGATGATCCGCATCACCACTAACCCCTCTCCTGCAGTCGCTCCACAAACGGGAGTGGGGAATGGGTCGGTCTCCGGTCCGCCGGTTGTAGAGACGCATGTTCATGCGTCTCTACAGTCTTCCGGTAATTGGGCTAAAGCCCATTTAATGACCTCACATTCAGACCACTAACTAAAGCTAGTGGCAACTAAAAATAACACCCTGACTCCTTCAATCACTCACGTTCTAACCGTTCTTCACGTTCTTCACGCCCTTAACGCCCTCAACGCCCTTGACGCCCTTAACTTCCATAACGTCCTCACGTCCTCAAGCTATAAGCATAGTATAGCGGCATAAATTCCAATTTCTGCTCCGGGAGTGAGGCGTAATTCGCACCGGACAATACATATCCATTCAGACAATCGGAGTAGGTTGTAAGGAATAAATGTAAACTTCTGAGTTTTCCGGATGGACCGCTTTTAACTTCAATCGGGTAGATTTTACGGTTTTTATCGATGAGATAATCGACCTCCGCAATACTGCTTTTAGCCTCGCGCGACCAGTAATACAGATCCTGTCCGGCTGACAGGAGCTCTTGTCCCACAAATTGCTCAGCCATGGATCCCCGGTAGAGTGATAAAAGGTTATCTGAAACCTCTTGTACATCAGGTGGCAGTTTATTCAGGTACCTCATTAATCCGATATCTATGACCAAGGTTTTGAATTTTTTTTCAGAGGCAGTGGCCCCAAATGGTAAACCTGAACCCGAAGCCGCAGAAATCTTATAAAAAACCCGTGCAGAACATAACAGGTCGTATGATTTTTTGATGGTCGGATTGCTGAAGCCTTCGGCAAGGTGAGCATATTTGGTTTGTTGTCCGACTTTTGTCGCCACCGCAGTAAGAACATTATTGAGACACCGTTTATCGGAATAAGGTGCATATTTTGAGAAATCCTGCCTGAATGCATGAATCAGGTCGGCCTGGATTTCAAAGACCGCCGTTATACTGCCTGAGTCGACATAGGTTTTCACACACTCAGGCATGCCCCCGATAAAAAAGTATTTTCTGAGCTCTTCAATTAAGCGGGTATGGATCGCTTCAGGTTGCGGTTTTGCCTGGTTTAAGATGATTTCGGCAAGCATGGGTTGGTTGGTTGCCCATAAAAATTCTGCAAAATTCATCGGGTACATATTCATCATCTGTACCCTTCCAACCGGGAAACTGATATCCTGAAGTGCAAATTCAAGCAAGGAACCAGCGGCAATGATATGTAAACCGGGAACTTGTTCATAAAAATACCGTAGGGCCATGAGCGCCTGCGGGCATTCCTGGATTTCATCAAAAAACAGCAGGTCGTTTCCCGGAACGATTCGTGTGTTCAACAGGATCTCCAACTCCTCCAGAATTCGCTTTGCATCGAGGTTGGGTTCAAAAACCCGGTGCCAGTCGGGGTGCTTTTCCAGATCAACTACATGCACCTGACCCGAAAAACCAGATTTCCCAAAATCGATTATCGACCATGATTTGCCTACCTGTCTGGCCCCCCGGATGATCAAAGGCTTCCGGTTCATCTGGTTTTGCCAGGATATCAGGTTTTTTGTGATTAGTCTTTTCATGTTCATCCTATAAAAATACAGGGCAAATATAGTGAAATACGTTTAAAGATACAAGGGTAAATGTATTTCATCCACTCCCGAACGTCCTTAACGTCCTTAACGTCCTTAACGTCCTTAACGTCCTTAACGTCCTCACGTCTGTCTTGTCCTCACGTCCTTAACATACTCACAATCCGATTTTTATATGTTTCAGAAAC
>JBBAAF010000180.1:0-6756 GCA_041658425.1 Bacteroidales bacterium
TCAGGTTTTCAATTCTGATTTCCACGGTTGAGTTTAAGATTTAGCATTTGGATAAAGATAAACGGTTTAGGTTTAAACCCGGGGGTTGTTAAAAGATGTTAAATGAAAAACCGCAATGGGTAGGCCATTGCGGTTTTCAACATTCCTTTTCAGAAACAGTTACTCTTTGGCATCCTTCTTTTCCAGGTTGCGGCCCATATAAAAACCGGCCACCAGGCCTGAGCCCCCGCAGATAAAAATGATGCCAATTACCAACAACGAATAAACCGGCTGGTGAATCAGACCATTAAATAATACTGAGATCACACATCCAATGCCCATTCCAATGATCAGCATACCGGATTTCAGGGTAAATTTCACTCCCGATCCACGGCTGCTGCCCTTTAAGGATCTTGGTTCACGGTTTGCTGAAAACAGGGCCGGATCGACTCCCTTTTCAATCATCGCCATCCTTTCGCGGTTTCTCGTAGTGATAAACAGGTATAAAACACCGAAAAGAGAGATGATAAATGCTACAAATACGAATGCTACTTCCATTTTATTTATGTTTAATTTACTCTTTTGACGCACCCTACAGAATTCGGTTACAACTTTGTAACCTGATTTTACTTTCTTGCGTCTAAATAACGAATGCATGCAATAAATGATACCGATTGTATCCGGATGGTTCTCCGGGGCGAAAAGGGCTACTTTGCATTCCTGGTTAAGAAATACGGGGACAAGGCTTATAACCTGTGTTATAAAATTCTGAGAAATCAAGAAGAGGCACGGGACTCTGCCCAGGAGGCTTTTGTCAAGGCTTATGAGGCATTACCTGGTTTCAGGCTCGACTCGTCTTTCTCAACCTGGTTTTACCGTATCATTTATAATACCTGCATCAGTAAAATCCGGAAAGATCGGTTCACCACAGGATTTGAACCTGAAGATGAAGTCTGGAACGAGTTAGGCAATGATAATGAAGCAATCAGTCAACTCGACCTTGAGGATATGCGAAAGTTACTCACCGGTGCATATGAAGTGCTTAATCCTGATGAAATATTTCTGGCTGAACAGTTTTACCGGGAAGAGTGTTCCATTGAAGAACTGGCCGGGATGACCGGCCTGAGCCAAAGCAATGTAAAAGTTAAATTATTCCGTGCAAGGCAGAAGATGCTCGAACAGATCAAGTCAGTTTTAAAAAAGGAGATCCACGTATGGCAAACAAAATGATTTCAGAAGAAAAACTTCACGACGATTTCCTGTCCGCTATGATCCGGTCGGATAAGCCCATTCACGCACCGGAAGGTTTCACGGATGAGGTAATGAACCGTATCAGCCTGCTTCCTTCTTTAAAAAGGATCAAGCCTTATACTCCCCCTGTATGGTTGACATGGGGAATCCCGGGGTTTATTTTTTCCTGTTTCATCGTTCTTTTATTATTGGGGCCTAAAGAACCGACCAGGCTGGATTCAGGATTAACCCTTTTTGAAAAGATGTTAAAAGAAATAAATTCCTGGTTTTCAGGAGTTAACATCGATATTCATTTCCCGAGCCTGATTCTTTCTGAAACTGTAGTGTGGATTCTGGTTGGAGGAATCGTACTTACCTGGAGTTTCTGGTTGCTCTCGCGCTTTCTTGATAAAAAGGCAAGACAATAATTATCAGTACTCTACATGTGAAATATTGTAGAGACAGATAATTATCTGTCTCTATTTGGGAGCCAGTTTGTATAAAACCACTGCTATCCCTGCATACACGAAATTAGGAAGCCAAACAGCCAGCCAGGGTGCAAGATCACCTGCATTGGCAAATTCCTTGGAAATTTGCATGAACAGGATGTATGAAAAACTGAGGGCTATACCGAAGCCGATATGCATCCCGATACCCCCGCGAATTTTCCGGCTTGAAAGTGATACTCCGATGATCGTCAGAATAAAAACTGCAAACGGTCCGGCAAACCGCTTATGCCGCTCGATCTCATAATAGACATCTCCATGCCCCCTCGATAATTCACGCTTGATGAATTTTTTCAACTGCGGGGTAGTCATGGCTTCCACCACATTGGCGTTCCGGTTGAATTCATCGGGCGAAAGGTTAAGCGCGGAATCAATGGAGACACCGCTGGTTATGGTTTCTTTTATACCATCGATATCACGGATCCAGTAATTATGAATTTTCCAGGTTTTATTGATGGAGTCATAACGAATCGATTCAGCCATCAGTTTTGATTTTAAAATCCCGTGTTCAAATTTCTCGATGGAGAACTTACCTCCCCAGTTATTGCGGCGGGCAAAATTCTCGACATAAATAAAAACTCCTTCATCGATCTGTTTGTGGATATCCCGCTCGGGTGACCCATACGCCTTGTCGAGGTATTTGGCCTCGAATTCCAGCCGGCTGATGCTGGTATACGGTATGAAATAATTCGAAAGCAAAAAACTTAGTGCTGCAATAAGAAAAGCTGAAACCATATAGGGAACCATCAATCGGCGATAACTTACCCCGGTAGACAAAATCGCCGTGATTTCGCTGTGGACAGACATTTTTGAGGTAAAGAAAATCACCGACACGAAAACAAACAGGTAGCTGAACAGGTTTGAAAAGAAGGGAATAAAATTGAGATAATATTGTAAAAGGATATCGCTCAAAGGTGCTTTGTGACTAATAAAATCATCTACTTTTTCCGAAAAATCAAAAACAACTGCCACCAGAATAATCAGACTGATCGCCAGAAAAAAGGTTCCCAGGAACTTACGGATGATGTAGATATCAAGACGCTTCAGCACCATTTATAAACGGCTGGTAAGAGCCGGTAGTATTTTTGTTTTCCATTCCGTGAAATCACCCTTCAGCAGATGGTTTCTGGCCTCACGCATGAGCCACAGGTAGAAGGCCAGGTTATGTATACTGGCAATCTGTGCTCCGAGCCTCTCACCGGAAATAATCAGATGCCGCAAATAGGCTTTCGAGTAATATTTGTCCACATAGGAGGATCCATCCGGATCGATAGGTGAGAAATCGAACTTCCATTTCTCGTTTTTCATATTCAGTATCCCATTCCGGGTGAAAAGCATCCCGTTGCGGCCATTCCGGGTTGGCATTACACAATCGAACATGTCCACTCCCCTGCTGATCGCTTCGAGGATATTGACCGGCGTTCCGACTCCCATGAGGTACCTGGGCTTATTAGTGGGTAAGATATCATTAACCACTTCGATCATCTCATACATCAGCTCTTCAGGTTCGCCAACCGAAAGCCCACCGATTGCATTGGCCGGCATACCCTGTTCAGCAATAAAACTGGCTGATCTTTTCCGGAGATCCCGATTGACACTACCCTGTACAATGGGAAGAAAATACTGGTCGAAACCGTATAATGGTGCCGTATTACGGAAATGTTCGATTCCGCGCAGGAGCCAGCTATGGGTTAGTTCCATTGATTCTCTGGCATATTTTTCATCGCACGGATAAGGAGTGCATTCATCAAAAGCCATAGTCAGGTCGCTGCCGATCAACCTCTGAATTTCCACCACTATTTCCGGGCTGAAAAGATGTCTTGAGCCATCAATATGTGATGAAAACCAGGCACCTTCGGGGGTAAGTTTACGGTTAGCGGCCATACTGAATACCTGGTATCCGCCGCTGTCGGTAAGGATGTTGCGGTTCCAGTTCATAAAGCGATGCACTCCCCCAGCCGCCTGAAGAACCTCCATACCCGGCCGCAGGTAAAGATGATAGGTATTTGCAAGAATGACCGGAGCATCGATATCTTCGGCAAGTTCTCGCTGGTGAACAGCTTTCACAGTTGCTGCCGTGCCAACCGGCATAAATATCGGTGTAGAAATAGGGCCATGGGCAGTAGTAAAAATACCTGCCCTGGCTTTGCTTTGGGAATCTGAAGATTCTATACGGAAATTCATCGGTCGCAAAATCGTAAAGATATGGTATTTTAAAACTATCTTTGATGGCCAAACCGGTCATGCCCTGTTATTTAAGATTTAAAAATTCTATGATTCAGGTACTTACAGATTTATTCAGTGTTACGTTAGACCACTGGACCGATTATCTGTTTTTATCCCTTGCCGGACTTGCGGTAATTGCTTGGGGTGTCCAGATTTTCTATTATTTCTATTTCTTTTTGCGGATTCACCGTTATCGTAAGGTTAATGACAAACAGACCCTGGATCCGGTTTCTGTCATCATCTGTGCAAAAAATGAAGCCGAAAACCTCAGGAAGAACCTGCCGTTTGTTTTGGAACAGGAATATCCTGAATTCCAGGTTGTTGTTGTGAATGATGGTTCAAGTGATGATACATCGGCCGTTTTGGCTGACATGAAAAAAGCATATAAACATCTCTATGTTACACAAATAGAGCATACACATCCATATCCGCATGCAAAGAAACTGGCTCAAACCATCGGGGTGAAAGCAGCCAGGTTTGATCAGCTCTTATTCATCGATGCAGATTGCCGCCCGGCTAGTGCCAACTGGATCCGTTGCATGCAATCAAATTTTCTTCCGAAAAAAGAAATTGTATTAGGCTACGGGGCCTATGAAAAGAAAAAGGGGCTGGTCAATATGTTTATACGGATGGATACCCTTTGGATCGCACAGCAATACTTCAGTTTTGCCATCCACGGAATCCCCTATATGGGTTGCGGCCGGAATCTGGCCTACCGGAGATCCCTGTTTTTCAACAACAAGGGATTTGCCAACCAACTGCATCTCCAATCAGGTGACGACGATCTTTTTGTGAACCAGACAGCCAATAAAACCAATACCGCAATAGAAATTGATCCCGACAGCATAACGGTTTCCGAGCCCATGCATACCATGAACAGCTGGCTCCGTCAGAAAAGGCGCCATCTTACCAGTGGCCTGTATTATCGTGCACTACACCGTTTTCTGATTGGTCTTGAAATCGTCTCACGTGAGTATTTCTATGTCAGCCTGATCGTTCTACTGTCATTCTGGAAATTTCCGGGGTACCTGTTTCTCCTGCTTCTGTTTCGCTGGATCATGCACTTGTGGATTGTTAAGCTTACAATGAAACGGTTAAAAGAAGAAGGTGTCTGGCTGTTTTCCCTGATATACGATTTGTTGATGCCTGCTATTTCGGGCTTCCTGATCCTAAAAACTAAATTAAAGAAAAACAAAAAGTTCGCCTGGTAATGGTTTCAGATCTTTCCGATAAAGCCAAGCAGGACTACGCACTGGTTCAAAAGGCCAGGATTGGCGATCAGCATGCTTATGCCCAATTGCTAAGCCGCTATTGGGATTCCGTTTACTTTATGATCCTGAAAATGGCCCATAACAAAGATGATGCTGAGGATCTGACTATAGAAGCTTTCGGCAAAGCCTTTAAATTCATCCACAATTACGAGCCCGATTTCGCCTTCAGCACCTGGCTTTTCAAGATCGCCAATAATAACGCTATCGACTTTCTGAGAAAACAACACACCAAAATCATCTCCATCGACAGCCAGGGAAGAGATGCTGATGAAGATAACCCCGTTCAGCTGCAGTCGGATACACCCGATCCTGAGGAGGTTTTGATCCACAAACAGAAAACCGAATTTCTGAAGACAATCGTTAAGGAATTGAAGCCAAGATATTCCCGGTTGGTTCAACTCAGGTATTTTGAAGAATATTCGTATGAAGAGATTGCCGAAACCCTGAACCTGCCTATCGGTACGGTTAAAGCACAATTGTTCAGGGCCAAAGAGCTGCTGTATCACATCATCATTTCAAAAGAAGTTTGAGTTGAACCCGGTTGCCTCCCATTTTCAAAACCTGTCGCTGAAACAGTTCGCTCAATTTGAACGGCTGGATGGACTGTACCGGTCGTGGAATAAAAAGATCAATGTGATATCAAGGAAAGATATTGATTATCTGTATCTTCATCATGTTTTACATTCGCTGTCAATAACCCGGTTTGTTTCGATGAAACCAGGAACAAAAGTACTCGATGCAGGTACCGGCGGCGGATTCCCGGGAATTCCCCTGGCAATTTATTTCCCGGAAGTTGAATTTACCCTTGTCGATTCCATTGCCAAGAAAATCAAGGTTGTTCAGTCTGTTTCTGACGAAATCGGATTGAAGAATATTCAGACCCGGTGGTGCCGGGTAGAAGAGATTGAACAGAAATTCGACTTTGTTGTATCCAGAGCGGTTACTGCATTTCCTGAATTTGTAGCTTGGGTTGGAAAACTGATCAACCCGGGCGGCTTCAACGATATTCCAAACGGAATTATTTACCTGAAGGGGGGAGATATTGAAGATGAGATTCGTCAATTTGCGGGAAAAGTCAGAGTTCAGGAGGTTTCCGATTTTTTTGAAGAGGAGTGTTTCGTGTCTAAAAAAATAATTTACCTCCCTATCGGATGAAACCGCTCAAGGTTTTTGTTTTTATTAAATAATCTTTATCTTTGCCATCCAATTTTTAGGGATACTTACGTAAAAGCGATACGATCATGAAAAGGACATTTCAACCTCACAACCGTAAAAGAAAGAATAAACACGGCTTTCGCGAAAGAATGGCAACTGTAGGCGGACGCGCCGTTTTGGCTAACCGTCGTGCCAAAGGACGCACAAAACTGACAGTATCTGACGAACCAAGGCATAAAGTATAGGGAATTTCCTTATTGAGAATACCGATCCCCGCCAGCAACGGGGATTTATTATTTGGTACGGTACACTTTGAACCAGGTACTCTCTGTATCTACCTGCCGGGCTAAAGTATCAAGCAACTGAAGATAAAGGTAATCCGCCGATCG
>JBBAAF010000181.1:0-6702 GCA_041658425.1 Bacteroidales bacterium
GCAAAACCAATGGAACGACGAAATCCAACAACTGTGTTATTGTTGATTTTTTTGAAATAGCACTCCAAAGGCAAATTGCCATTATGACCAACCCTTGCTTCAATTCCGTTACCAAAGCCTAAATCAAATTTAATAACAGGTTTTTTACTTTCCGGAAAGGTGTAGCGATGCAGTCCGCAATGCATAGTGGCCGTGAGTTCCGCCTGAATATCAAAAGTTTTAAGCAATACTGAGTAATAGCTAGGACTGGCTGTCTCATCTGCATGTGAAAATTCGCTTCTTATCTCCTTTGGCGAAGCATCGACATTGACCAATGGGAACACAGAAATATCGCATAAGTCCTCGGCTCCGGTTCCGCTGAAATGGGTGTGGCTGAAGCCTGCGATTTTATCGCTGCTGTAATGGTAACCGCTGCACCAGTTGTAACCATGGTCGCCATTATCAGGACTAAGCTGGACCATGCCAAAAGGAACAAGGGCTCCCGGAAAGGTATGCCCATCCTCGTCGGTTCCGATAAAAGGATTTACCAAGTCAATCAATTGTTCTTCAAGATGGAACAATGCACCGGTGGGTATTTCCTGCTTTTCAATTCCCGGGCCCTCCCAGCTCACGATGTTAAATTTCCGTGCACCCAGTTGGAAATACTTTTCGAGAATCTGATATTTACCTTTTCGAAGTGCAACGGTTCTGAAACCACCCCGCAGAAATTCTTTCCCATCCAAGTATAAGGTACATCTATCATTTACCTTTATGGAGAAGGTATAAATGCCATCCTTTGGAATATCCAGATACCCGGAATAGATATAGCCAAAATAGTCTTCGCGTTTACGGTTTTCGATCGTAAATCCTGAGATGATACCAGTTTCTAACGGAGTTAATTGATCCAGTTCATCTTCTTCCATTACATGAGCATGGTAGTATTTATAATTCAATCCCTTTACAAATCGGCCTTTAACCTCGTAATTCTGATAATCCTCGAATTCCATTTTATTTACTTTAATGGATACTGGTAAACTTGGTATTAACCCATCTCTGAACGCAGCAAATCGCAGGTCTGTAGTTTGGTCCAACGTAACTGGTTTTGTGTATGGCAATGACTTTTCAGTGGGTCGGTTTCCATCAGTTGTGTAATAAATATTCGCCTTTGGATCATCACATTTAAGAGTCACTTTGCCTGTATAAAGAAAATATTCATTAGAGGTAACAGCATAAGGAAGTGTTACTGCCGGTTCATAGTTTTCAGTAACCGGCCGGTCTTCTTTTGCTGCTCCATATTTTATATTGGGAGAAGATCCCATTTCGAAAACCAGTTCAGCGCCACTTATAATATCATCGTGAGTAAACCACGATTTGGCATATTGTACTCCGTTGAGAGTTACAGACTGAATGTATTTGTTTTTGGCTGACACATTATTTGACCGAATCGTAAATTTCTTTCCATTTTCGAGATTGATTGTTACTTTATCAAAAATCGGACTTCCGATAACATAATCCGGAGTTCCCGGACATACCTGATAAAATCCCATGGCGCTTAAAATATACCAGGCCGACATTTGTCCGCAATCTTCATTTCCACTCAATCCATTTGGTTGATCGTCGTACATGGTATCAAGAATTTGTCTTACCATTGCCTGAGTTTTCCATGGAACACCTGCATAGTTATATAAATAAGCCATGTGATGACTTGGCTCATTACCGTGTGCATATTGCCCGATAAGCCCTGTCGCATCAATTGCATTTTCGTCGTGCTTCGATTGTTTTGTGAAAAGGGTATCCATCCAGGCAATAAAATTCTGGTCACCACCAATCAGGTCAATCAATCCAATTACATCGTGCGGTGCAAACAGACTGTATTGATAGGAGTTCCCTTCAACGAAATGTTCGCTCCCTTCCGATGGATCAAAAGGGGTAACCCATTTCCGATCGGAATTTTTCGGCCGCATAAATCCGGTTGACGTATCGAACATGTTTTTATAAAATTGTGCCCGATAGATATAGTCCTGATAATCCTCCTCTTTATTGAGCAATTTTGCCATGCGGGCAACGCTCCAATCGTTATATGAATACTCCATAACCATGGAGACAGAACCGCCGACTTTATCGGCAGGAATAAATCCAAGATCCTTATAATAACCAATATTCTGAACGCGCTTTTTCATAGCTTCATAAGCTAAATCAGAATCAAACCCACGTATCCCTTTCACATAACCATCCAATATCACCGAGTGCGTATGGTAGCCAATCATTACAGCTGTATTATTTCCTGCCAGCTCCCATTGCGGTAACACGCCACTGATCCTGTACATTTCAAGAAATGTTTTTATAAAATCAGCATATCTGTTTGGATCAATAATCGTGTAAAGGGGCATGTTCGCCCGGAAAGTATCCCATAAGGAAAAGACGGTGTAATTTGTAAATCCATCTGCCTTGTGAATTTTATGATCAACACCACGATACCTTCTATCAACATCCATATACTCATTAGGGGCTATAGCGGTATGATACAGTCCCGTATAGAAAATCCTCCGTTGCTTTTCCGTTCCTCCCTCCACTTCAATTTTCGACAAGAAACTGTTCCATTTTTCTTTTGCATCTTCCACCACGCTCTCAAAATCCCAACCCGGGTTTTCTGCTTCGAGATTCTTTTTGGCTCCTTCAATATCTACAGCCGAAATCCCAATTTTAACCAGAATTACCTCTTGCTCCTTCGTCTGAAACTGTACAAAAGCCCTGATATTTTTCCCTTCTGCTTTTTTGATGCCGTCAACCAGTTTGTCATCAAGCGCAATACCATAAGAACTAAACGGTTTTGAAAATTTAGCATAGAAATAGACATACTGATCATCTGCCCAACGTTTGGACCTTCGCAGTCCCTGGATCACTGTATCACCTATGATTTCGATATTTGATTCAAGCACGTGATCCCTGTTCTTCAAATCAATAATAATATTTGCACTTCCGGAAGCGGGGAACGTATAGCGATGCAATCCTGAACGTGTTGTGGCAGTTAATTCAGCCTTAACATTATCATCGTCTAGAAAAACACTATAATATCCCGGGTAAGCATGCTCGTTGTCGTGACTGAATGCCGAGCGATATCCTGTTTTCGAATTGTTTTCATCACCCGGCAATATCTGAACATCACCTACAGTGGGCATAAAAAGCACATCGCAGTATTCCGGAGCACCTGTTCCGCTCAAGTGGGTCTGACTGAATCCCATAATTGTATTATCGGAATAATGATAGCCGGAGGAGCCATCCCAATTTTCCCAGCGTGTATCGGGGCTGATTTGTACCATCCCAAACGGGACAGTTGCCCCCGGGAAAGTATGGCCATGTCCGCCAGTCCCGATGAAAGGATCCACAAGAGAGGTATAATCAGTTTTATAATAAGCATCGATGCGTTGTTTCACATTTTGCCTGATATTCATCCAGAAAAGATTGTAATCGTAAATATGAAGGTTCTTAGCCTTTTCCGCATTCTCTCCTATAGTCCCTTGAGCATCAACCCACAGGATTTTAGTAGCAGGTTCGATCCCGGCACCTGCAGTATGTGGTATTATAGTTTCAAACCCATTCATAACACCCTGGTGAAACTCCGGTGATGCCCACTGACCGGAGGTTGTCCACGTCAACGGATTGACACAAACCGAATTTCCGTTCTCTGCTTCAACACCTTTTGGGATCTCCCCCTTCAAATAGCTGCGCCATCCGACAAAACAACCGGTTTGATCAGCACTCTCTCCTACCGGAATTCTTTTAAACGCGTTCTTCTCTATCTGATAACCAACCACATAAGCACAAACTAATCTTTTTTGTAAAGGTGTCCCATCAAAAAATTCCTGCAATAGTCTTAAGGCATGGAGACTTCCCTGACTGTGTGAAGCGATAATGATCGGACGGGTTTCGTTGTAATTTTCCAGAAAATAAAGGAATGCCTTCCTTACATCGCTGTAAGCAAGGTCAAAAGCCTCTTTGGCGATGGGTGTTCCGAGAGCATAAAAGGCTTTCATATTGGCCTGACGGTAGCGCGGTGCAAAAACCCGGCAACTGCCGTTGAACACGGTTGCCTGAAACAGTATCGACCTGAAATCAGTCTCCTGGTTGACTTCCGTATCGCTCAGATCGGCATTCCAGGCGGCTGTGTCTGCATCTGAAAAATAGGAAGTCGGATGGATAAAAAAAACATCTGCACGTTTATCCCTAATCTCTTCTTTCAAAAAATCCGGAATACTGTCGCTGGTATCGTCTTTAAATGGGGATGCTGCCCAATTACTGAGATTACTGTAATCAGGTTCCGAAGCGGATGTTTCCCGGATGACAATCCCGTGTTTGGCACCAACGGAAGAGAACAGAAGAGAAGCAATAATCAAAAAGAGAGCAGTTTTTTTCATTAAAATTATATTTTAAGACGTAACTATTCAGCAGCACAAGAAATGATACAAAAAACCACGGAGACACAGAGAACACAGAGCTCCACGAGTATTAGCCTTTTGGTATTCTTGTTAGTTTCAAAAATTTTAAAAGTTTTCATTAACCAAAAACGTCTCATTAACGATTCGAGTAATCATCTCTGTGGAACTCTATGTTCTCTGTGTCTCCGTGGTGAGTTGTGGTGAGTTTATCGCTCATCTCAAAACGTAATATACCACCTTGTGCAATCTCAGCATGCTTAAACCAAAAACGATCGAGAAGGACGCCATTTAACCACACCTTACGAACATATTTATTTTCAGGAGAATAATTATCCGCTACAATTGTGAGAAGTTTATCCCCGATTTTCATTTCAGCCTTTTCGAAAAGAGGAGCTCCAATCTGATACAGATCAGATCCAGCCACCGGATAAAAACCCAGAGCGCTGAATACATACCATGACGACAACGTTCCTGCATCATCATCGCCATCAATGCCATCGTATCCGGCGCCGTATTTATTATCGAGAATCCAACGCACCCATCTCTGGGTCAGATCTGGCCGGCCGGCCGTGTTGAACAGGTAAGCAGCGTGTAGATCAGGTTCATTGCCGTGCCAGTAATATGACCCGGGACTCAAAGTTCCGCGTGTCGAATCGGAAAGAGCAAAAAAATCATTGAGCTCGCTCACAAAATATTCCTTGTCTTTAAAAAGGGAAATCAATCCATCCGGATCAAAAAATACCGCCCATCGCCATTGCAAGGCACTTCCTTCAACATAGTCGTCGGTATATTCACGATCAAAATCCAGGTAAGTTAATTTGAGCGGTTTAAATTTCTTAACAAACTCGCCTGAAGCATTTCGCGGATGGAAGTATTGGGTTTCCGGATTCCATACATTACGATAATACTTAGAATGTTCGGTAAATAATTCTGCATCGTCTTCGTACCCAAGCGCCTTTGCCAGTTTTGCAATGGCATCGTCGGCATAAGCATATTCAAGTGTTTTGCTGACTGCTTTATCCATCAGATCAGCAGGACAATATTGATATTTCAGACATTCCCTCATACCTCCTCTTGGCTTAAAACCTTCCTTTGGAATATCAATACCCAAAGCTGCTTTGCGCATGGCCTGATATGCAGTTTCCACATCAAAATCATGAATCCCTTTCAGATAAGATTCCGCAATCACAATATCGGCAGAAGCCCCAAGCATGGAACCGGTGTAGCCATATCCCGAAGGCCATCTTGGAAGGACTCCTCCATGCTCGCACATCTTCACCAACGATACCATCATATCACGCTGGTCTTTTGGTGCAATTAAGGTAAAGAGCGGATGTATGGTACGGAATGTATCCCACAAAGACAGATCGGTAAAATACCGGTAATCAGTCGCTTTATGAGCCTTCTTGTCAAAACCCATGTAATCGCCATTCACATCATTGAAGAGAGTAGGCATTTGGAGTGAATGGTATAGGGCGGTATAAAATATTTTCCTTTGTTCATCGCTTCCCCCTTCTATTTTGATAAGAGATAGTTTCTCTTCCCAGGCCTGTTTCGCTTTGGACAGCATATCATCAAGACTAACATCACCCGCTTCCTCAGCCAGATTGGCCCGTGCGTTTTCTATACTTACATACGAGATACCCAGTTTAAGCTCCACAACTTGCCCGGAACCGACTTTATTAAAACTTATATCAACCCCGATTTGATCACCTTCAGCAGATGTTTGGTTATTGAAAAGATTGTTGCCCGACCATATACTAAAAGCAGAGAAGGGCTGGCTAAACCGGGCTGAAAAATAAACCTTAATGCCCCCATATCGGCTGGCAAATGATCCGAATGTCCGTATGGCACCAACAACCTCCTGTTGTTCAGGATAAATTTGCACCTCTCCCTCAGTAGTTTTACCATATCCCAATGCACTGGATACATCAATAAGAATATGCGGTATTTCATCCATTGAAAAGGTATACCGGTGCATGCCCACACGTTCGCTCGCTGTCAATTCGGCAAGTATTCCCTGTTTAGGAATCTTCACGGCATAATAGCCGGGAAAAGCGACCTCTTCTTTATGAGAAAATTTACTATACCGGCCTTTCCGATAATTCTTCTGTCCCTTGTCACCAATGGCAGGAATAACTCTGAAATGACCTCCTTCAAATGCTCCGGTACCTATCAACCGTGTATGACTGAATCCGATTATTTTGTTATCGCCATAATAATATCCGGCAGTACTAATCGTCTTTCCTTCGGCAAAATAGGAACCAAGAAAGAATTCTGTATCGGG
>JBBAAF010000182.1:0-6684 GCA_041658425.1 Bacteroidales bacterium
CGAGGATGACAACGCTATCGATGGAAATACACTGAAGGCCCGCGCAAGCTCCTGTCATCCCCGAAGGCGGGGACCCCTCCACGCTACTCCGAGTCATCCAGAACTAGTTTTAGTCTATAAGTATCTGCAGCTCCCTCTCTTCTTTCCAGCGTCCGCGGGTGAAATCGGGAAATTTTACGGGAACTGAACCCAGTTCGACTGATATTTCAGATATCGGGGTAACCACACTCCATGCGGCGGCATCATATACGTCCATATCCAGCTGAACTCCGCGGTTCAGATTGTCGATCAGCCGATAAATCTCTACAAAATCCATCCCTCCATGACCGCCATATTTGGTGATCTCGGCTTTCAGTTTGGTCCAGATCGGATGATTATAGTCGCTTTTATATTTCTGATAATCTTCATCCTTCAACCAATCATGGCCTTTTTCGCCGATACAAAGCCGGCTTGGATATCCTTCATGGTAGGCTTTGGTCCCGGCCAATGAATTCTTACGGGAATAGGGCCTCGGGGTTACAATATCATGATATAAATGGATCATCCGCCCCTTTGCTGTTTTGATCAGACAGGTATTCATATCACCATGCTTGAAATCCGACCGGTTGTAAAATTCATTATCGGGATTAACAATTTTTGAATATTCGGTATAGGATGCCTGAAGCGAACTCTGCGAAACCAGGAATTCCATCCGGTCACCCCGGTCAATGTTCATATATTGAGTAACGGGCCCCAATCCATGGGTTGGATAAATATTTGCATCATGAGCCAGATTATGGCGAATTCTCCATTTATTATAATAGGAATCATCGAAAAGCATCGACCTTAGGTTGTGAATATAGGATGCTTCACCATAGGTTAATGTACCGAATACTCCTTTTCTGGCCATATTCAAAACCCAGAGTTCTTCCTCCCCATAGCAGCAATTTTCCAGCATCATGCAATTTCGCTGGGCTTCTTCGGCAGTCGTAACCATCTGCCAGCACTCATCCAAAGTTGTTGCTGCAGGAACTTCAACGGCGACATGCTTTCCTTTCCGCATGGCTTCAATTGCCATCGGAACATGCATGTCCCAATGGGTAAAAATCAGAACTAAATCGATATCATCCCTGGCAACCAACTCCTTCCATGCATCAGCAGTACTTTTATAAACAATAGGGTTCTGTCCCCGTTTTTTCAGGGCTTCAAAGGACCGGTCAGCATATCTTTCCTGTATATCGCAGATAGCAACTATTTTAGCTTTATCGGGACATAATGCGTCAACCAGCATAGTCATCCCGGAGCCGCGATTTCCCAGCCCGATAACCCCCACCCTGACCTGCTTAATCGGAGGAACCGTTAGCCCGATAACTGACTTCCCTGCATTTGCCGGAGTCTGAGCAATGCGATCCAGTACCTCTTCAATGTCAGGCATTCCTTTTGCTTTGATCATCTGCGGTATTCCCATAAAGGCCCCGGTTAAAGCTGAAATTCGCAGGAAAGACCTGCGGTCAACATGTCCTTTCATTTCGTTTCTTTTAGGTTGATGGCTTAAAAGTACGGTCTTGAGCCGGATTCTGCAACCATCAACTTTTTTTTGATAACTTTTCGCTTTGATAATTAAAAGTGTATTTTTAACAATTATTGTTTTATCGATTCATAAACCTTAAAACATAGGATTATGGTTGGTTTTCATTGGTTAGACTGGGCGGTGCTGGGTATGTTCGGCCTTGTTCTTGTCGGGATTGTGGTTTGGGTCAGTAAAATGAAAGAGGAAACCTCTTCTGATTATTTTCTTGCTGGCCGGGATGCCACCTGGGTGGCAATCGGGTCATCAATCTTCGCATCCAATATCGGGTCCGAGCACCTGGTAGGTCTCGCAGGTGCAGGAGCTTCCACAGGGATGGCAATGGCTCATTGGGAAATGCATGGATGGCTTATCCTGATTCTTGGCTGGGTGTTTGTTCCTTTCTATGCCCGCAGCGGGGTATTTACCATGCCTGAGTTTCTCGAACGAAGGTATAATTCCGGTGCAAGATCACTTCTCTCCATCATTTCCCTGGTTAGCTATGTGCTTACTAAAGTTGCCGTTACAGTATATGCCGGCGGAATAGTTTTTAAGCAGGTTCTCGGAATCGAATCCTTTATGGGGATAGATTTCTTCTGGATCAGTGCGATCGGGCTCGTTGTCCTGACAGGGATCTATACAGTTATTGGTGGGATGAAGTCTGTTTTATATACTTCGATACTCCAGACACCGGTACTCCTGATTGGTTCGATTGTGATCCTGATCGTAGGATTGACCAAACTGGGCGGCTGGCATGAGTTGATGGAGATTTGCCGGCAGAATACCACGCCTCTTGGTGATTCCATGACCTCTTTGATCCGATCAAAAGATGATCCTAATTTCCCCTGGACCGGTGTTATACTGGGATCTGCCATTATTGGATTCTGGTACTGGTGCACAGATCAATACATTGTCCAAAGGGTTCTCTCAGGAAGGGATCAGAAACAAGCCCGTCGAGGGGCCATCCTCGGAGGTTACCTTAAACTCACACCGGTTTTCATCTTCCTGATTCCGGGCATGATCGCCTACGCGTTGAACCAAAAAGGCCTGATGACCCTATCAAGCTCTGATGCAGCTTTCCCGACGATGGTTTCCAACCTCCTGCCAATCGGGCTCAAAGGGGTTGTAGTCGGCGGGTTGCTGGCAGCCCTGATGAGTTCATTGGCATCGCTGTTCAATTCATCGGCAACACTCTTTACGGTTGACTTTTATAAAAAATACCGCCCGGTTTCTACTGAAAAACAGCTGGTTAAAGTTGGTCGCTGGGCAACCGTTGTGGTTACGATCCTGGGTGTTCTCTGGATCCCGGTAATGAAGAGTCTGGGACAAGTTCTTTACCAATATCTTCAAGATGTTCAATCGCTGCTTGCTCCGGGTATCGCTTCGGTATTTCTGCTCGGGGTTTTTTGGAAAAGGGCCTCTGCTGCAGGCGGCCTGTGGGGAATGATTGTTGGTTTCACACTCGGGATGACCCGTCTCGGACTAAAAATCTTCCAGTCTTCTATTGACCCGGATGGCTTCCTCTTTAAGACTTTCCTGGCTCCAAACTGGCTCCATTACTGCATATACCTGTTTTTCATCTGCATTGCAACCATTGTGTTGGTCAGCCTCTTTACCAAACCGGTTTCTGAAGAACGGTTGGTCGGTCTCACCTATTTTTCCTCAACCCCTGAACAACGGGCTATTACGCGCGCCAGTTATGACAAATGGGACATAATCAATTCCCTGATAATTATGGCTGTCGTTATTGCATTCTATATCTATTTCTGGAAATAAAAACTTATTCACATGTACAAATCAAGATTACCAAAAATCGGCCTGCTGGGTATCATGCAGGAATTATACGATAAATCATTACCCGATATTACCGCACACCAGGAAGAGTATGCGCGAAACATAGTTCAGGAATTTGCAGGAAAAGTTGAACTCGTTTTTTCCAGAGCAGCAAGAAACCGCGCTGATATTGAAGCCATTGTCAGTCAATTCAACATGGATCGCCTCGATGGAATTATGATCGTAATGCTCACTTATGGGCCCGGAATGCGGATCGTTAGAGCGTTTCAGGAAAATCACCTTCCCGTACTGCTAACTAATACTCAACCAGTTCCTGAAGTAACCAGCGACTGGAACATGGACGACCTCACCTATAACCAGGGCATTCATGGCGCCCAGGATATCTCTAATGCCCTCATGAGAACCATGGGTACCGGTTATGCCATCTGCACCGGATACTGGAAGCATGACGATTTTAAGAGCTATGTGACTGACTGGAGTCATGCTGCCATGGCCGCTTCGGACATGAAAAAGATGAAGATTGCAGAGATCGGCAAAATGCATGACATGGGTGATACCATTTCGGATGAAGCAGCCTTTATGCGGGTGATGGGACCGGTTATCCATAAGGAATATATCGGCGAGATCCACCGGAATATGGAAAGTGCATCTATTGAAGAGATCCGCAAAGAGATGGACTTCAATTTTAAAACCTTTCAGGTTGATAAAGATATGCCTGAGAAGAATCACGAATACGCTGTTCGGATGTATCTGGGGTTCAAAAAATTTCTGGAAGATAATAACTATGCCGGTTTCAGTGCCCATTTCGATGTATTCAAGGGCGATGGCCGTTTTGAGCAGATTCCTATGTATGCCGCTTCCCGCCTGATGGCCGAAGGGTATGGCTATGCTGCTGAAGGAGATACCAATACGGTCACCATGGTCGCTGCCGGGCACCGGATTCAGGAAAATGCCCATTTTACCGAGATGTATGCAATGGATTGGAAACTCGGGAGCATGCTGATGAGCCACATGGGTGAAGGCAACTATATGATTGCCCGCAAAGACAAGCCTATCCGGCTGGCTAACCGGGTTTTGGGCATTGGCGATCTGGAAAATCCCCCGACATGTGTTTTTCAGGCCCAACCGGGCCCGGCCACCTTTGTTTCCCTCGTGCCCATCGAAGGAGAGTATTTCCGGCTCGTGGTTACCTACGGTGAAATCTTAGATACACCTGTGGTTCCATTCATCCAAATGCCCTATTTCCATTTTAAACCCGAAACAGGTGTTAATGCCTGCAACGACGGTTGGCTTCGGTTTGGTGGCACTCATCATCAGACTCTTCACCTGGGTGATACAAGGCGCAAATGGAGGATGTTATGTGAGATTTTGGGAATTGAATACGTGGAGGTGTAGCAATAGATAAGAGGTCCCCGCCTTCGCGGGATGACAAATATATATATTATGGAAAAGTATGTTATTGGGTTGGATTTCGGGACGGATTCGGTCAGGGCCGTGATCGTTAATACCAGAAATGGGAAAGAGATTTCGAGTGTCGTGTCCTGGTATCCCAGATGGAAAATGGGTCTTTATTGCAATCCTTTGAAAAACCAATACCGGCAACACCCTCAGGACTACCTGGATTCAATGATCCAGGTGATCCGGGAGGCGGTTTCCTCTGCTCCTGAAGGAACCGGAAGCAAGGTGGCAGGCATTTCTTTTGATACCACCGGTTCAACACCGGTTTTTATTGATAAGAACGGTACTCCGCTCGCCCTTCTGCCTGAATTCAGCGAGAATCCCAATGCAATGTTCATTCTCTGGAAAGATCATACCGCGATCGCTGAAGCCGCAGAGATCAATACCCTCTGTTCAAAATGGTCTATAGATTACTCCAAATACGTAGGTGGAATCTATTCTTCTGAATGGGTTTGGGCTAAAACCTTACACGTGCTGAGGGAAGATCAGGCTGTCAGGAAGGCCGCGTATTCCTGGGTAGAGCATTGCGACTGGATGCCCGCCATCCTCGCCGGAAATACCATTCCTGAAGAAGTGATCAGGAGCCGCTGTGCAGCAGGCCACAAAGCCATGTGGCACGAGGAATTTGATGGGTTACCATCAGAAGAGTTCCTTTACGCACTGGATCCCTTGTTGGGCTCATTCCGGAAAAGATTGTTCACACATACTTACCCTGCAAACTATAGAGTTGGTTACCTTACACCATATTGGTCTGAATTACTGGGACTTACCGAACAAGTTGCAATCGGATCCGGTGCATTCGACGCCCACATGGGTGCTGTTGGAGGAGGCATTAAACCCCATTCTCTGGTCAGGGTAATGGGAACCTCCACCTGCGATATGCTGGTTGCCCCGTATGAAGATATGAAAAGCAAACTGGTCCGGGGCATTTGCGGTCAGGTGGATGGATCGGTGGTTCCCGGAATGATCGGACTGGAAGCAGGACAATCCGCATTCGGCGATGTGTATGCCTGGTTTAAAAAGATGATCAGCTGGCCTTTACAATATGTTTCAGATCCGGTGGAACGCGAAAAAATCGGTGACACCATTCTCGCCAAACTTACGGAAGAAGCATTGAAACTGCCTGATGATGATACTATTCCGGTCGCTACCGATTGGTTTAACGGACGGCGCACTCCGGATGCAGATCAAACGGTGACTGCAACCATTTCAGGTTTAACCCTTGGTACCGATGCCCCGATGCTCTTTAAATCCCTGGTTGAGGCCACTGCATTCGGAAGCCGGGCCATTGCCGAACGGTTCACTGAAGAAGGTGTTCCCATACTGGAGGTTATTGCGATCGGCGGTGTTGCCAAAAAATCACCCTTTGTCATGCAAATCCTGGCTGATGTGATGAATACCGACATTAAGGTTGCAACGGCCGATCAGGCCTGTGCCCTCGGTGCCGCTATGTTTGCTGCCACAGCTGCAGGAATCTATCTGAAGGTTGAGGACGCAATGGCAGCCATGCAGCAAGGGTTCGATATTACCTATCATCCTGATCCGGAAAAGGTTGCCTTCTACGATCTGAAATACAGAAAATATAAGGCATTGGCTCTTTAGCCACTGGTTAACTGTTATTACACGAATGCTACCATTTTGGATCACGTGGAAGATTGTTTGCGCTTTTCCGTAACTTAGTAATCAGCAAATTAAACCTAACATTATGAGAGCAATTGCATTTCCCTTGCTGTGGTTTACATTCAGTGTAACCGGTATTGCACAAAATATCAGCGTCACCTTTACCGGAACAGGCGCAGCCACTCAGATAGACAGTGTAACAGCCACCAACCTTACAACAAATCAAAGTGTTACAGACAGGATATACTCTTGATTATACGTTAGGC
>JBBAAF010000183.1:0-6636 GCA_041658425.1 Bacteroidales bacterium
TTCATTCTCCGCATCTTCCCGATCATGCCGATCGGGACCAGGATTAGTCCGAGTATCAGAAATGCAGGAAGGATGATATAAGTGAACAGTCCGAGATAGGAACTTCCCTGCTGATAGAAGAGGCTCAGGGTAAAGAAGAACAGGATGAACATCAGGCTGATAAAAGCCACAATGGCTCCTGTCATGGAAAGCCTGTTGTTAACCGATTTGGGTAATTTCATAGGTCAGGAATTTGCCCCCAAATTACAACATATCTCGATAGATGATTTTATGGCTTGATGTTAATTGGATAACAACAGTCTCGGGTTTAAGGTGAAGGAGGAAGTGAGATTTTAGTTCACCTTAGAAACCCACCGCCTATGGCGGTGGGTATGTACTGAAGGCTATGCCAAAAATAGTTAACTTTGGTACATGGGCAAGTATAAGAAACTATCACATGTAATCTACAAGTGTGATTACCACATTGTTTGGGTACCGAAGTATCGGTACCGGATATTGACAGGGGAAGTAGGAAAGCAAGTTGATCAAGATATACGCAAGCTGAGTGAATGGTTGGGATGTGAGGTTAAGGAATTGAATGTGCAGACGGACCATATTCATGTGATCGTGAGCATACCACCGAAGGTATCTTTATCGGTTTATATGGGAACGATCAAAGGGAAAATTGCGATTAAACTGTTTAAGAGTTACCCGGTATTGAAGAAGAAGCCATATTGGGGGAATCATTTTTGGGCTCGAGGGTATTTTGTGAATACGGTTGGCTTGGACGAAGAGGTGATCAGAAGGTATGTGAAATACCAAGAGGAAGAAGAGCGAAAAGAGGAGGGAGACAAACAAGAATTCAAGCAGTTGGAACTGGGGTTATAGCCCTTTGGGCTCCTTCTTCAAGCCACCGCCTTTGGCGGTGGTCCTCGAATCTAATAGCCTTACCATCGCCTTATAATTCTCCAACGCTTGCGCTCCCAAAACCCTGCCGTAGGGCGATGCGGAGGGCATCAGGACGAAGCCGCGGCCGGAGCCGGAGGTGCCTTCATCGAGGGCACGCCTGATCTTGACTTCAAATTCCGGTGTCGGAAGGTTTTCAATATCAGCACATTCAAGATTGCCAAACAGGACCAGTTGGTCACCATATTTTTGCCGGACATACCCCAGCTCCACATTGCCTTGGGGTGGCGGTTCGATCGGGTCGATGGCATCGGCGCCCATGGCGACGATATCGCCGAGAATATCGCGGATATTGCCATGACAATGAATTCGGGCATATCCGCCGGATTGATGGATAATGTCGATCATCGGTTTAACATAACGACAAACATATTCGCGGAACAGCGACGGCGGCAGGTAAGGCGGGGAGGCGAATTCGGGACCGTAAATGCGCCAGAGCCGGCCGGGCAAGAGACGGGCTACCTCCCGGGTTTTGGTGATCAGTACATCAGAAAACCGCTCCAGCAGCCGGTGAAAACGTTCCTGCTCCGTAAGCGCGACCATCGTATAATTGCTCATGTCGAACAGGAGTGCCGCGAGGCAGAGCGGATCGGGGGTGTCGATCATCACGATGCCGGTATCGCCCAGGTCAGATTCAGCCTGAAGAAAGGCAGCCACATCAACGGTTTCGCCCGCCCCGAAAACCGGGAGCTCCAGAAAAGTATCGAGATCATGTACATCTTTCAGCAAAGGTTCGGTAATCCAGATGGTATTGATATCCGGATCCTGCCGGGTTTCCATAGTCAGGATGCGGCTTCCCGCCTTTACCGTCCGCCTGATAAACCGTCTCCCATTGCGAATCGTGGTTTGATCTGTAGCAATGTGCCCGATCGGATCGGGGGCAATCTCTTTGAATGCCACACCCCGCATCACTATCCGGTCAGTCTTTTCCCGCGTCAGATCGAGCAAAGGTTTCCATGACGGATGCGAAAAGATATTGAACGGATCCTGATTATCCGGATGCTCATCGTATCCATTGATCTCATATAAGCAGACGGCAGGCCGGTCAACCGGTTTGCCCTGCAGGGTAGTCATTAAGCGTTCGCGGCGGGTCATGGGTAGTAGATAGGTCAATTTAACCGTAGAGTTGTCAACTCTATTAAAATCAGTAGTGATACGGATCAACTTGAATGATCCGCAACGATCCTCCACTCTCCGTTAATTTTCCTCCACAGCAGCGTAAAGTGTCCGGATAAGGTCTCTTTTCCCCGGACCAGGGTGTATTTTCCGACCTGGAACCAGGCATCCGGACTGATTTTTTCCAGATGGATGAAATCGAATTTCAGGGTTCCCTGTTTGGATTTATCCGGATAGCTGGCCTTGTAACGTTTCAACGTAGCATCCCAGCCGTACGTGATTCCGGTTTTGCCGATAAACTTTAACGAATCCGAATGCCAGTAATTATGCATGAACCCCTCGAGGTTGCCGGCGTTCCAATAGTCCTGCGACTGGCGCATGGAGGTCATGATCTCCTCTTCGGCTTGCGGGTCCGGATCGATCCCGGAGGATTTGAGGTAGAGGCCGAAGTCTGAGATGGCCGGGCAGACGGGCGATTTCGTGATCCGGAAGCGGACTTTGGTGGTGTTTACCGGTTCTGTTTGCACGATCCGGCAGGAACCAATGGAGGCCCCTTTAGCCATCTCTTTCCAACCGGTACCGGTCCAGGTATCGATCTCCCATCCTTCAACCCGCTGTCCCAAAGGTAGATATTCACCGAAACGAATGATATCAAAGGTGATCGGGTCGGGATATTCGAAAACGACACCGCAGTTAGTGATGGCATCGTCTGTGGCCCAGTAAGTATTAGGATTGCTGTCGGTGAGATGGGCGGTGCCAAAGGAAGGATTGTTGTTCCTGATATTTCCGGCGGTGATCTTAGCCTTTGCAGCCAGGTTGGAACGGAAGGACCCAGACAAGATCCTGCCGAATCCTTCCAATGCCTTAACATCTTCATCGCAAAGCAGACCGCGGGTATCCGGGGCAAGTCCGATATTCATGGAGGTACCCCGACCAACTGATTCCAGATAAACTTTCCAGAGGTTTTCGGGAGTTTTCGGATGCTCCTTAGGATGATAGAACCAGCCGTTGCGCAGCGGAAAATCGGATTCGGCCGGTATCCAATATTTCCCGTCACGGTGGCCCGATTCCCCTTCCTGATATTTGGTATTTCCCGGAACCACTGGCAGACGCTCATCGTCGCGGTTTTTCGGGGTAAAGGTGGCCCAGCAGGTGTCGTTTGCCATTCCCGATTCATTGCCCACCCAGCGGGCATCCGGTCCTATATCACTAAAAATGGCGGCATTGGGCTGCAACTCGCGAACCAACGCAAAGATCTTATCGAACGGATAATAAGAGTTTTTATCGATGGTCCTTTTTTCCTTAGCGCCACCGTACCATCCGTCGCCGCCATTGGCGCCATCGAGCCAGACTTCATAAATCGGACCATAATTAGTGAGCAGTTCGCGAAGCTGATTCAGATAGTAGGTGATATATTCCGGCCTGCCGTAATCCTTGTTGTTACGGTCCCAGGGAGACAGATACACCCCGAACTTAAGTCCATATTTTCTGCAGGCATCGGCATATTCTTTCACCATGTCGCCTTTGCTGTCTTTCCACGGTGAGTTTTTAACCGAATAGGAATCATTGTATTTCGATGGCCAGAGGCAGAAGCCGCAATGGTGCTTGGTTACGAGGATCAGGCCTTTCAGTCCGCCGGCTTTGGCCGCGGCTGCGATCTGATCGGCATTGAATTCTTTCGGATTGAAATCGGAAGCCGGCTCATCTCCATAGCCCCATTCCAGGTTAGCATAAGTGGTGGTAGAGAAGTGAACCAGGCCGTAAAGTTCCGATTGATGCCACTTTAGCTGGGCCGCACTGGGCAGCGGACCGTAGGGTTTGGGCGGATCCGATATCAGTCGGGTTATTCTGACCATTGCACAGCCCCGGATCAGCGGGACCTTGATCTTCAAAACACCATTGAAGAAAGAAGCCACGGGGATCACATATCCGCCCGGTACCTCGAATAGGTTAGCCTTGGCAGCTCCGTTGTCCACGTCGAGGCAATGGGGCTCCAGTACCCACTTTTTGCCCCGCATGGCGGCCATCAGCGCCGTTGTGTTCAGTGGGGCACCGGCATCGTGCATGATCGGTGCCAGCTCATTCATGAGGAACTTCCAGGAGGTGATCAGTGACCTCGCCGGCCTGTCGATGAACCAGGTGATCCCGTCGTCGCGGTTTTCATTATACATCCGGAGCCAGTCCATCCGGGTGCCGAACTCGGTGACATTAAAATAATTCAGTACATAGAATCCCATCTCCTTCATCTTCCTGGCGTATTCACGCATCCCGGCAATCGAGGTGGTATCGCCGCCGAAGCGGATCCATTTTTCATTTTCCCCGACCGGCGGGAGAAACATGCCCATAAATGGAAAGTCAAAGCTGGCCTGCCAGTTGGTTGTAAAGGCCACCAGGTTCATGGAGAAATGCAGCGTACGGTCTGCCGAGATCCGGTTATAGATTCGGTTGAAAGTGAGAGTTCCATCGTCGGATGTGGTCAGTGTGAGATCAAGAATCTCATCATTGGGATCAAGTACAAGGCTCAAACCGATATCGGAATGCCGTTCGATAACCGATACCATTGGGATGCAGATCAGGCCCCACTGAAAAGGGATGTATAGCACATGTGGTTCTTCATACCGAAAATAGGGTGCCCAAAAACGGGACTCTTCCGTTGCCGGCCATCGGATGCCCGACTGGATTTGCGTGGTCCAGGGTTCACCCGCTCCCCGGATTTCGATTTCCCAGCGGATAGTTTCACCGGCCGGCAGAAAGCGTTCGACCAGGGTGCAGCGTTCTTTTGTTTTCTCCCTGATAAGATTCCGGGTCAGCTCGATCCCCCCTCCGGGCAATGCTTTCGTTCCTATCCGGCCAACCGTTTTGCATCCTTCGAGCTGGGTGATGGCCTCGACTGGATAATTCAGTTTTCCGGATCCTATCGTGATCGATTGAATCCCTTGAGAGGTGACCGTAGCAGTCAGATTGTCGCTTGAGACCTGGTAGACAGGGCCTTGTGCCATGACCCGATTTTCCGGATAAGCAAACACCAGGAGTGCGATAAGAAGGATTACAGAAAGGGTTGGTTTCATGGTTTTCGTTGTAATAATTCATTTGAAAGTAACCGAAATTGCATGAAGAAATCTATTTGTTAAAAGTTTTTATCAATCTTAACGTACTTGACGCCCTCACTTCCTTAACATCCTCACGGTATTTTAGTAGACCCCGATAATGATGACGTTACCCATCTTAACCTCATTCCCGATCCTTGCCCTGTACCGATAAATCCCCTGAGCTAAATAGCCATGGTAAGGGATGGTTTTCGACTCGCCGGTCGGAATAAATCCTTCGAATACCCGTGCAACCAACTGGCCATCAGATGCATAGAGATCGAGGATTACTATTGCACCGGCATCCACGGAAATTTTGAAATTGACCAGACCCGGAGATGGGTTCGGATAAACCAGAATATTAAAGCCCGGGCTGAATTCGAATGAAGCTTTTGTCGGGTTGGGAACGAGCTTATAGTTAATGTTTTCATCGTTAAAGTAAGCTGTGGCCCCCTTGGTTCCCGGAACCATTGAGCCTGTAATGGTTGTTTCGAGTATTGATACTGTTATGGTAGCAACCAGGTTCGGGCCCGAAACTACCAGCGGAATATTGGCATTATTGGAATTACCCCTGATTACACGTCCTTCGATGGAGAAGATTACTGAAGCTGCCGCCTGTGGCCCGTTTGCCAGTGGAGCGCCACCGGATACAGTTGCTGTCAGCGTTACCTGATCACTATAATGCGTGAAAGTGCTTGCATTAACTGCGAGAGTAGTTCCAACCACCAAAACGAGAATATCTGCTTTTGTAGTAGTTGAGTCGTTAACTGTATAGTTTGATGCATCTGCACCTGTCAGGCTAAATCCTGTTCCGGTTACCGTTTTGCCCTGCCCCACAGTTGGTGTATCAAAGTTGGCTGTTCCACCCACATAACTTACATCATCCCTGAGGATTACCCCGTTTAATGTGCGTGTAAGGATAGTGGCCGCTATGGTACCGTCATATACCTTGTCGGCGGCTGTGATGCTGCCGGTAATTGGTTTCGGAGTTATGATACCCAAATCAACGGTATGATAAGTAACCGTATAGTTGTTACCGTCATTTCCATCGTTTACACGGCCTGACGGGCTCATTGTTTTACCGGTTCCAACATTTTTGGTATCATAAGTCTGGATGAATTCAGCTGTATCGTCGAAGACCAGATTCGGTGAAATGGTTGGTACTTCATCAGAAACAATGGTTCCATTGTATTCCTTACTGTCAGCAACTGCCATTACCGTGATGGGTTTGGGTACTATATCGGCAGTGGTTGTTGTGGTGGTATTATACCCGTATTTATCAGCATCGCGTCCGCTGATCATGATACCATTAACAAATACTGACTTGCCGGTACCAACATTCTTTGTATCGAAAGTTGCATGGGTATAAGCTATCGTTAATTGATCGCCGGGCTGGCGGTTGTCAAATAAGTTTACGGTGGCCTGTGTATTGCCATCGTACATCTTATCGATACCTTCTGCTGTTATTGTCAATACAAATTCTTTCAGT
>JBBAAF010000184.1:0-6631 GCA_041658425.1 Bacteroidales bacterium
CGGCCAAGTTCCAGTGCAAACAACCGGTAAAGGTTATGGGCGAGGATGGACATGAAAATCTATGGTGATAGAATTCAGAAACACTAAATGATTGATAATTAAAACAATAATGAAACAGAATCAATTCTTATCAACGCAACCTATCAACATCTGGATTGACCCCATGGATTTTACAGGCAGCCATAAAAGAGTACACCATGGCCGATGCAATTGTGGATAGATTGGCAGAAAATGCCCATCGCATTGAACTCACAGGGGAATCTTTGAGGAAGAGTAAATCTGATAAAAAAGAATAAATTTAAACCATGAATCAATCATGATCAGGGTGATACACTTTAAAGCGGAATATGCATTATGACAAATGAATTAATAATTTTAGTAGCAACAGCAGCCTCTGTGGCATTAATACACACACTCACCGGGCCGGATCATTATCTTCCCTTTATTGTGATTTCAAAAGCACGAAACTGGAAGATGAAAAAAACAGTTTGGTTCACTGCGCTGTGTGGTGTTGGCCATGTTGGAAGTTCTGTGTTATTGGGATTTATAGGAATTGCGCTTGGCATAGCTGTTGAAAAGCTTGAATTATTTGAAGGAGTGCGTGGCAGCATAGTAACCTATCTGTTTACTTCCTTCGGACTTATATACATGTTATGGGGAATACGAAAGGCATATAAAAACAAATCTCATAAGCATTTGCATTTTCATATCAACGAGAGTTTTCACGAGCATGAACATACACATCATAACGAACATACACATATTCATGAAAGCAATAAAAAAGCGAACCTTACTCCATGGATTTTATTTACCATTTTTATTTTCGGGCCTTGTGAACCCCTTATTCCCATTGTGATGTATCCTGCAGCCAAACATAATTATCTGGAAATGATTATTGTTACCGTTATTTTCAGCCTTATTACTATTACTACCATGATTGTTTTGGTAACTGCTGCTTCTTATGGTTTCAAGTTTTTACCAATGAAAAAAATCGAACGTTATTCTCACGCATTGGCAGGAGGTACAATATTCGTATGCGGGTTAGGAATGCTATTTTTAGGCTTGTAATTTTCAGAAAGAAAAATTAAAAATGAAATGCCGGTCGAGTTCCTGCCAGTACTGATAAGCCAATTCCTCGACATAAGCCCAGTATTTGTCCGACATCCCAAATTGTTGAACACCCTTGCTGATGTCTGCCTCAATGCGTTCCGCAATCTCCTTTTTAAGTTCGATCCTGATTTTTTTACTGTTAAAGACAAATATAACCGCCGGGTTGGGGAGAACGGTTTTGTCAACCTTAATCAATCCCTGACCGATGGTTGCACCGGTGCTGATTTGTATTCCATCATTCAGACAACTCAAAGGTGGTTCGCTTCCTGCATAGGAAACAACTTCGAGATTATTGACACCGACATTGAAATATTCAAGCGCCCGTACCCCCATTTTAACCCCTATGATGGAATAAATACCGGTGTGGCCATGAATCTCGTTGGTGAGTACCACCGATTTCCATTCTGAAAGTCCAAAATCCCTGATCACACGTGGCAAAAAATCGGAAACATTTTTCTTATAAAGGTCTGGATTAACCGGGAAATCAGTAAAAACGCGGTTATTCGGTTTGACGCTGGAATTCAGAACAGTTGAAATCAGATCGGCAACATAGGAGACGGGAATATTTTTTTCCAAAGTAAACACGGCCGGATGCTGGTCATCCCGGGATGTAAACACGATCGGACAGGTCAGGAAAAGAGGAACAAGATCATCACCGAGTTCCAGGTGGATTTGCTTACCGGGATTCGATTCAGTGATCTGTTTGTGAATATCAGCCAGATGATTAGCATAGATTGAGCCGGCTGAATCCAACTTTTGTATGAAGGCCTGATCGCATACAAGGTTTGAGCGGTCATTTGAAACAACTTGCAACGGAATCGGCAGGGAATGGATGAACTTATAACTGTCAGGGTCTGTCTGATAATTAAAACCATTCTTAAAATCTATCTCGTTGTACCAGATAATCCTTTCCACCATTTGAGCTTTTCCGGGATTATTCCGGAGCCAATCGGCCAAATTGGTGAGTGCTCCCAAGGCGATCAGGGTAATCTTCTGTGGATAGGATTTCGTTATTTCGGTCATCAGTGAAACCGCCTCCTGATAGGAGGCTGGTTCAATAAATTCATTGTTCCCCCAGGAAACTGAACCGGCAAACGCACTCCAGAATGGCAGGATCTGGTCCAGCGACCGGCCGAGACCAACCGGAATTCCCTCGTGATGAAAATAAGCCAGGAGGCTGCTCACCTTATCAGCTGCCGATTTTGCGGATAAAGTGCCTTGCGAGCCGATGATCCCGAGCACGCGGATATCGTTACAGGCTAACAGGGTAGTGACAGCTCGCAGGTCATCAATGGAAGCGTCGGTATCAATGATGACATGGTATTTAGGTTTACCTGAGTGACTATAAACCAGCGGGGCTATCAAGGTTAAAAAGAGAACAGGAATGATTCGGATAAATAATTTATTAAACCGCTTAACCCAGGGTTTCTTAGAAGTATAAATCGTTCGTGCAGTCATTCTGAATATCGTTGGTATTTATCATTGTTTTGTCAGTCAGAAAGTCGTCGAAATCTACTACTCCAGCGAAAACATCATCAACCGGAGCCGATGAGAGAATATCTCCGTGCAGTAAACTGGCTCGAAGATAATAAGAATGGAATTACGTCAACTTCGATTCAGACGAATTTCAGAACGCATGTTTCAGAGTACTTTGAACCATTTCAGGAGTCATCGGCTTCTTTGGCTTTTCTTTATTAACCTTGCTCATCGTTTACGGCTTTATTTGTTTTTAATGGGTGAAGATAACCACTTTTAGAATCCCTAACCAAGCCAATCCTTCCAGCTGATCCAACCATGCCCATGATAAGCGAGGTCGGGATACCGGTAAATAACCCGTGGTTTTTTTAAAGGGCGGTTCAATTTCCCATTACAATAAGCGTTCCATTCTTCCTGAGATTTAAGGTGAAGCGTATGGATGAACTTCTTTGTTTCTTCGTAATTTCTGAAAGCGATTTTATGGCCCAGCCAATCGGTCCAATCAACCCATCCCTTTCCTTTATACTCAATAAATGGCCTTGACGGGATATTCAGCCCATATGATTTGTGGATTGAAGCCTCATTCCGAATAAATTGCAACCATGCATCTTCATCCTGAATTCTTAAACACCAGGTAAATTCCCGGGCTTCATAAAAAAGAGTGTAAGGTATCTGGAGATCCGGATGAACAAGCCAGTCCATCCAATCTTTCCATCCCGTGTGACGATAAATAAATTCAGGATTCGGTGGTATTCCCGGATGATTCAACCCGGTTGTATTTGATATTAAAGCGGCCCAATCTTCTTGGTATTCCAAACCCCAGGTATGTACAATTGCTTTTGCTTCTTCAAAGGAAAGCCACTGATCTTCAATCCGGTCATTCCAAAGATCCAGCTGGACAGTGCTCATTTTTCAAATAATTTTATCATTCCGGGTTATCCGTAACAAAAGATAAAAATAATCATTTCAACGAAAATATTCAGCCGATGGAGGGGGCATAAACTTGCAAACTTATTTCCCGAAATGTTGCATACTCAATTGCCAAAAACTCGCATTGTTACTTCCCGTTTACCAATATCCTCCATAATCGGGGCCAATGCGTTTGAGTTTGTTCTCGGTTTGTAGTTTTTTAATTTGTTTTTCAATTGCTCCGGCAGTTTTCCGGCATATTAATCGGATTGATGGGTATGGGCTTAAGCTACGTCCTTAAAAGAAAAAACCCCGACTAACGCCAAAACTCCGGTACCCTTGATCAACTGGCATCCGGTTACAGGTATTCCTTCGGGAATTTCCAGGGTGAGCGGTATTCCGGTAGTGCCAGTTCCGAAGCTTCTTTGTCCCCGATGATTGTTTCTTTTTCTGGATCGAACCGGATCGAACGTCCAAGTTTTAGGGATAATATACTGAGTGCCAGGGGAACATCAACCCGGATATGGTAACCCGGTTTGCATGAAGGTTGCTTATCTGACTTGATACATTCGAGCCATTCGAGTTCATGACCAGGTGATGGCGGGATAGATTTCGGCGGAGTCTGCATTCCTTTCATCCGGTCACCTTCCGGCAAAATTACGTGATTGTCGTAGTCGGTATGCAGTGTGCCGTTGACGCCATGGAAATAAATTCCCAGCCTGCGCCTGCTCTCCTGACCACGTAAAAAGTCGAACCCATAACTGTTCGTCGAAGATTGCATCCAACTCATAGTAAGGTTAGGATAGCGCATGATAACCTCATGGTTATCGTAAGCATCACCGTCATCCTTGATGATGAAACGTCCGCCTGATGCACTGACCTCTGTTGGGAATCCCAGATCAAGCGCCCATATTGGCAAATCAATGATGTGCGGAGCCATACCGGGCGTCCAGCCACCGCTGAAATCCATCCAGAAACAATGGAAGAAGGCATCTTTGACCAGATTAGGGTTGAAGGGTTGCATCCGTGCCGGTCCCACCCACATATCCCAGTCCATTCCATTGGGTACCTTATTAGTGTTATTACCCAACCCAATACCATTAGGAGCTTCGTTCATAACAAAAAAGGTTCGCACAGTACCAATGTCGCCGAGATTTCCGGAGCGGATTAACTCTACAACACGACGGTAGTTCTCACTGGCGTGAATCTGCGTACCGATCTGACAGATGATATTGTGCTTTTTAACCGCATTACGCACCGCAAGGCTTTCTCCCAGGTGCATCGTCATCGGTTTCTGCAGGTATATGTCCTTGCCTGCCTCGCAAGCGGCGATGGCCATGATGGCATGCCAATGTGCCGGTGTAGCAATAATCACTGCATCAAGATCTTTTTGGAGAAGCATTTCCCTGAAATCAGTATAACCGGTGCAAGTGTCCTTGAATTTTTCAACGACGGGATTTAATCGTTCTTTCCAAACATCGCACGCAGCGGTCACCACAACATTAGGTTGAGATGCACAGACGTTCAAACTCGCATTGCCCAGACCGCCACATCCAATAACCCCAAGATTAATGCGATCACTGGGTGCGATGTTCTGTCCGTTAAGAAAAGAAGATTGCATAATAATGGGTGCTGCGATGGCTGCGGTACCGGTTGTTTTTATGAACTGGCGACGTGTTAAGGGTGGATTGGTCGTATTCGTTTTCATAACTTTGGCTTTATTGATGATGGATTAGTATTGTTTGTTTTCATAATTAGGGACGTATTTAATGCTATTTTGTCGGTTCTGATTCTGGAAATGTGAAAGTCGGCTGAGGCGTCACCTCTGAATTAAAGGCATCCCACAACATTGAGGACAGATTACGGTCAGGTTTGATCCCGGCATGAATAAAAAGTCGGTAACGCAGTACCAGTGGCTTGCCGCGAACCAAGTTGTAACGCGTGCCAGAAGCTGGAAAAGTCGGTTGACACCAGGATAGTTCAGGATATTGAACCCATTGGCCCGGATAGTCGGGATTTTGTTTATGCTGTAAAACCATGAGCCCGGACGTTGTGCCGGCTCCGGCAAATAATCCGCTCAAGTCCGACCATGCACGCCTGGGGACCACGTTTGACGAATCGGAAAAAACGGAAATTTCCTGTAGCTTAGGTGTCTGCATTCGCACGTTCATACCTCCGTATAAAGAAGTTTCACGACGGGCAATTGTAATGCTATCCTTTAGTGCAACAAACCGGAACGCAAGATCAATGATTCTGCCCTGTGCCGTTGAGCGATAGGCCCGGATGACTGCCACCTCCCGCACGATTGGTTCACGATCTTCCCACATCCATAGGTTTTCTGCCTCGATTTGGGCAAATACTGGTCCGTTTTGAAGTTCTATCTTGCCGGTAGGCCGGGCAAAAACTATCTGCAACGCGTGAAGATCACCATGTTTGCTACCGAAATTCACCTCAGGCCAGGCCCAATAAATACCACGATGATGGGGATGATCCTTGGACCAATCACGTGTTAAAACCTCCCCACTCGGTCCGTAAAGCGGGTGGATGTAGTTGCTGCGCGGGACAGCATAAATGCTTGGATTCGCCATAAAAGTGTCATTAGGCGCAACAATGTAGTGGTTCGCAGCTAACGTATCAACAGCGTCTTTCTCGTAGACGGTCTTGTAGTTGTAACGAAGCACCGGTTTGCCTTTATCGGATATGGTAATCTGCCCGCTTACCAGGTCTTGGTTTGCCAGCATGGCAGTCCCGAATCTGGATTCACATGATGCACATGCGACTACTCCTAAGAGGAGGATGTAAAACTGTGACTTCTTCATTCGTAAATAATTTATAAATTCATAATTCTTTACCAGGGTTTTAATTCTTGCCACCATACCCAAAGGCTTGTCAAATCTTATTTTTGAGTATGTCATTCGACGATATTGGTTCATGGCTCATTGCTTATTCAATTATTCTATGAAACAGTAAGATAAGTGATCGCAATTTAAGAATGTTAATGCGATTTACATATCAAAGATAAACCCCATTGTCGCCTCAGAAGATCCATTTGGTCCCTATTTCGATACATCTTTTTTATGGGAGCCAATTACAGGAAGAACAATTTATATAGGCTTAAGATTTTCACTAAAATAAT
>JBBAAF010000185.1:0-6574 GCA_041658425.1 Bacteroidales bacterium
TCCGGCCATGGAAGATATCACGGGAAAGCCGGTATTCTCGAATTCTCCAATCAGAAATCAATGATTTACAAGGCCACCTGGATAGATCCCTTCATACGTTATCCTCCATTTACCGGCTTCAAGGAAAAAATCCTCAGAAAACTGCTCTGACCGTTTCAGCCATCTGCCTGTTTCCTGCTGATTTTTCATAATTTTGCAGGTAAATTGTAATGCAATGATTCTTTTTTATCAGACTTCGCAGGAAATCTACGCGATTGGAGTCAATAAAGCATTGTCGGGCGAAGATCTCGATAAGCTTTACTGGCTGTTCGGTAAAGCAAACCGTTTGGAAACTCTGGTTCTGGACGGTTTTTTTGTTGGTCCGCGCAAGGAAATGGTAACCCCCTGGTCAACCAACGCTGTAGAGATTTCGCTCAATATGGGCATATCCGGGATTGAACGGATCGAAGTATTTAAACCGGCTACAGCCGGCCATTCCCACTATGATCCCATGCTGCAGGCTCTTTACCCTCAATTGGATCAGCATGTTTTTACTATTGAACATCAGCCGGATCCGATCAGAAATATTAATGATATAGAAAAATACAGCGAGCAGGAAGGTCTGGCGCTTAGTGAGGATGAAATTCAGTACCTGCAGGAGCTGGCTATTCGGCTCGGCCGTCCGCTAACGGATTCTGAGGTGTTTGGGTTTTCTCAGGTTAACTCGGAGCATTGCCGGCATAAGATTTTTAACGGTCAGTTTATTATTGATGGTCAGGAGATGCCTGAAACCCTCTTCGCCCTGATCAAAAAAACTTCAAAAGTGAATCCGAACCGGATAGTATCGGCCTATCATGATAATGTTGCTTTTATTGTTGGGCCTGATATTGAGCAATTTGCACCGGTATCGCAGGACAAGGCCGAGTTTTTCGAAATCAGTGATATTAGTTCCGTTATATCTCTCAAAGCTGAAACCCATAACTTCCCGACTACCGTTGAACCATTTAACGGCGCTGCAACAGGCTCGGGAGGGGAAATCCGCGATCGGATGGCCGGAGGTAAGGCTAGCATGCCTCTGATCGGGACTGCCGTTTATATGACCTCCTATCCCAGAATCGAAAAGGACCGTACCTGGGAATTTGCTCAAGAGGAACGTAAATGGTTATATCAAACCCCTGAAGATATTCTCATCAAAGCCTCCAACGGAGCCAGTGACTTTGGCAATAAATTCGGCCAGCCTTTGCTGTGTGGCAGCCTGCTAACTTTTGAACACTCCGAAAATCAGAAAAACTATGGTTACGATAAAGTAATCATGCTGGCAGGAGGAGTCGGCTTCGGTAAGAACGAAGATGCTAAAAAAGATATCCCGGAACCGGGTGATATAATTGTTGTGCTGGGCGGAGATAATTATCGCATCGGGATGGGCGGGGGTGCTGTTTCGTCAGTTGCAACCGGCGAATATGCCAACAAAATTGAATTAAATGCCGTTCAGCGCTCCAATCCGGAAATGCAAAAACGCGTTTTTAATGCGATCCGGGCTTTCGCTGAATCCGGCCTAAATCCTATACGCTCCATTCATGATCATGGCGCCGGAGGACATCTCAATTGTTTATCTGAACTGGTGGACCAGGTTGGCGGAGAAATTTATCTCGATAAACTCCCCATCGGAGATCCAACCTTGTCTGCCCGGGAAATTATTGGAAATGAGTCGCAGGAAAGGATGGGACTGGTTCTTGCTCCTAAAGATATTGACAGCCTTAGGAATGTCGCCTCCCGCGAAAGGGCCCCGATGTATGAAGTAGGCCGGATAACCGGCGATCGCCGGCTCCTTTTCGTCGACCGGAATACGAACGCCAGGCCTATCGACCTCACACTCGATGATTTCTTTGGTAAACCGCCAAAAACTGTTTTGACAGACGAGGCCACTGACAGTAATTTCGAAGCGCTGACCTACGATCCCCTGAAATTTGAGGAATATCTGGATAAAGTTCTTCAGATAGAAGGTGTTGCCTGTAAAGATTGGCTGACAAACAAGGTCGACCGCTCAGTTACCGGCCGCGGTGCCGTTCAGCAAACTGCCGGCGAGATTCAGCTTCCCTTGAATGATCTCGCTGTTGTGTGCATGGATTACCAGGGGAAAAGCGGTATCGCAACCTCCATCGGTCATGCTCCGATAGTATCCATGATATCTCCGGTGGCAGGGTCGAGGATTGCTGTTGGTGAGGCCCTGACTAACCTGATTTGGGCGCCGCTGGTGGACCAGGTTAAATCTGTTTCCTTATCTGCAAACTGGATGTGGCCGGCAAAAAATCCGGGTGAGAATGCAAGGCTTTACCAGGCTGTAAAAGCCCTGAGTGATTTTTGCATCGATCTGGGAATCAATGTTCCAACCGGAAAGGATTCGATGTCGATGACCCAGAAATATCCGGACGGGCAAGTGGTCTTTTCTCCAGGGACGGTAATAATCTCCGCAGTTGCTGAGGTAACCGATATCCGGAAGGTGGTACCCCAGGTTCTTAACACGGAAACTGACACCCATCTTATATATGTGGATTTCTCAGATGGGTTGTTCAATCTGGGTGGCAGCAGTTTTGCACAAACCCTTAACCGTATTGGACAGGATGCACCGGATACTGCACCTGCTGCTTATTTCAGGAAAGCATTTAATGCTGTTCAAAGCCTGATTCATCAGGGAGCCATCTTAAGCGGTCATGATGTTTCAGCCGGAGGATTAGTAACCTGCCTGCTCGAAATGTGTTTCAGTAACCTTTCCGGCGGGCTTAAAATAAATCTGGATGGGTTCGCAAACCCCGATCCTGTGCGGTTGCTTCTTTCTGAACAACCTGCTGTGGTCATTCAGGTTAAAAATGTGGACCTGATTGAGAAATTATTGATTGAGAATGGTTTACGGTTTTACCGGTTGGGGCAACCCGGTAACTCCCGCACTATTCATATTTCCGGAAAAACTTTTGATTATCATTTAGATATTGACAAACTGAGAGATACATGGTATCGTACTTCCTTCCTGCTTGACCGCCGACAGTGCGGCAGGGAAATGGCCTCCCATCGTTATCAGAATTATAAGGCTCAGCCATTGGAATTTACTTTTCCTGCACATTTTACTGGCAAATTTGCCGACTTCGGCATCGATCCGAAACGGAGAAAACCCTCGGGAATCAGGTCAGCAATAATCCGCGAAAAAGGAGTCAACGGGGATCGTGAAATGGCCTATGCAATGTATCTGGCCGGCATGGATGTAAAGGATGTACACATGACAGACCTTATATCAGGCAGGGAAACGCTCGATGACGTAAACCTTATCGTGTTCGTGGGCGGTTTTTCCAATTCCGATGTATTAGGATCAGCTAAGGGCTGGGCCGGTGCCTTTTTATTCAACCCGAAAGCCAGGAAGGCTCTTGAGCAGTTCTATTCCCGTAAGGATACCCTGAGCCTTGGCATTTGTAATGGTTGCCAGGTGATGATGGAGCTCGATCTGGTTTACCCCGACCGGAAAAGCCATCCTAAAATGCATCTGAATGCATCAGGCAAGTTTGAATCCGCTTTTTTAAATCTCAATATATTGCCGAATGAATCCGTGATGTTAAAAAGCCTTTCAGGCAGCCGTTTGGGAGTTTGGGTCGCTCATGCTGAGGGTAAGTTCGTATTACCTGATCCATTGAATAGCTATCAGGCCCCTGCCCGTTTTTCCTATTCAGGCTACCCCGGAAATCCGAACGGCTCCCCGGGGGATATTGCTTCTCTCTGTTCCGAAGATGGCCGTCATCTTGTTATGATGCCCCATCTGGAAAGAGCCTTCCTCCCTTGGCAATGGCCGCATTATCCGGCCAGTCGTGCACAGGATGAAGCTGCACCGTGGCTCGAAGCTTTTGTTAATGCCCGTAACTGGATTAAAACCTGATAGAACCGTCCCAGCAATAAATAGTTAATTTGTTTTCTTCAGGATAAAGATTGAATAAGGCTGGAGGAAAATAGCTCCCCCTCCTGATTTGAAAACTTCATGGGTTGACAATATTCTTTCATAATCCGTAATTCCTTCAGGACCTGGAATTCGCTGAATATCCTTACTCAGATTGATCAAAACAAGAACTTTTTCGCGATCGAAACCACGATAAAAAGCGATTACTTTTCTGTTATCCTGGATGAACGGCTGGAAGAATCCCCTGTTGAGGGGTAAAGAATTGTTCCTTAAAGAGATTAGCTGTTGGTAGAAATGATAGAGAGAGTTTGGATCTTCCAACTGGTATTTCAAGGGTTTAACGGTTTGTGAACTGCTTGCATAGGGAATTTCCCAATGAGTCTGGCCTTTATCTTCTCCTTCCATATTCCACAGAAAGGGTTCGCGGATATATTCATCAGGCTTTTCACCGAGCATCCCGATCTCTTCTCCATAATAGATAAATGGGTTGCCAGGAAGAGTCAGAAGCAGAGATGCGGCAACTTTTGCTTTATCAGTCTTATTGCCGATATCCGTCATGATACGGTTTATATCATGATTGGAGAGAAAAATAGCATCTTCAAAAGCTTGGTTTTGTTTGGTGTAGGTATCACGGATCTGCCACCAGGTTTGGAGTATATAGTGATCTTTTTCTTCCTTAAGGCTAATTCTTATACTATCGGCAAGCTGGAAATTGAAGCAGGCAGTCATGCCATTTTTCAGAAAAGGAGCAATTTCCTTAGCTGAACCCCAAACCTCACCTACGATGATTACATCCTTTTTGATTTTCTGGGTCTCCTGCCGGAACTCATTCCACCACTGTATGTTTTTTTCCGGTTGGTTTTCCGGATAGATATATTTTGCTGCATCGAGCCGGAAACCATCGACACCGATATCTTTCATCCAGAAAGAGGCGATATTGAATATTTCCTCTCTGACTTGATGGTTTTCAAAATTAAGATCAGGCATTTCCCACCAGAAAAAACCATAATATTTTGATCCGGGCATCGGTTTGCCCTTGGAATCCCTTACGGCATGCCAGTGAAAAGGCTCGGCTTTGAAATCTGCTGTATTATCTGACCAGATATAATAATCCCGATACTTGTTGGATGGTCCCTTTGAAGCTTCCTGAAACCAATTAATCCGGTTGGAGGTGTGGTTTATAACCAGATCCAGGAGCACAACCATATTCCTTTTATGCGCTTCTTTCACCAGGTTCTTATAATCATTGAGGGTGCCATAATCCGGATGGATCGAATAATAATCGGATACATCATATTTATGGTAGGATGGGGAAGGGTGGACCGGAAGAAGCCATAGTCCCTGAACTCCCAACTCTTTGAGGTAATCCAGCTTGGATGTCAGTCCCGGAATATCTCCGGTCCCGTCACCGTTTCTGTCGTAAAACGATTGTACGAAAACTGAATAAAAAACCCGGGTTGGTGGGGTAGGTGGTACCATTTCCTGGGAAATCAGAGTGTGAGATGGGGAAAAAAGTAACATCAGTATGGAGGTGCCAACTATCCAGATCTTAAGCATATTGATTAGTTATTTGGTGAAAACAAAGTAGCCCCATGGTTCCAGAGAGATCGGCAGAGAAGCAGGTTTAACCCGGCTTCCCGTGAAATATTCGATGTATTTACCACCTGCCGATTCAGGGGAAAGCTTAATGGTAACCGGCTGGGCACACATGTTGAGGACAACGATAACGGAGTTAATACCGATTTCTCTTTTAAAGGCCAGAACCTGCTCGTCTTTTCCTGTGGTTAGTCTTTGATAGTTACCGCCAAACCCTGGGTTCCAAAGAGCAGGATTATCCTTTTTTAACTGATCCAATTTTTGATACAGAGCAAAAAACCGTCGATTACTCCAATCAATCGGGTCTTTCTCGAAAAACTTAAGCCGTTTTGTGGAGCCTGCTTCCTGACCACTGTAAACCAATGGCATACCGGGTATTGTATAGGTAAATACAGTCATAACATCGGTAGCTTTGCCCATTCGCTCCCATTCTGTTCCATTCCAGGAATTTTCATCATGATTGGATGTGAAATAAATCCTGATATCGTTGGTGTTATAATCCTTCGCTGCACGCTCAAAATAAGCATCAATATCAGCAACGGTTTGTTTACCCTGGGCAACCTGGTTCATAATATGATGTAATTCCCAACCATAGGTCAGATCCATCGATTTTTCATGAAGCGGACGTTGCTCAGCTTCGGCCAGCAAAAGAATATCCGGTTTTACTGCTTGGAGGGCAGGCCTGACTTCATTCCAGAAATCCACCGGTACCTGATGGGCAACATCATACCTGAACCCATCCAGCTTGCTCTCCGTAAGCCAGTATTTCATGGTCTCAATCATATAGTTGCGCAATGGTCTCTGGCTATAATCAAATTTTACAACATCAGTCCAGTCCCAGGGTGAAAACATTTTTCCCAGGCTGTCTTTGGCATACCATTCAGGATTGGAGGTAATCAAGGGATTATCCCAGGAAGAATGATTGGGTACCCAGTCAATAATGAGGTACATGCCCAGTTCATGCGTTCTCTTTACCAGAGCTTTAAAATCATCCATGGTGCCGAATTCCGGATTAATACCTTTGTAATCCTTTACGCTGTAATAGGAACCAAGTGGCCCTTT
>JBBAAF010000186.1:0-6495 GCA_041658425.1 Bacteroidales bacterium
GAGTCGAAAGGAATGATTCTGCTCGCTGAAGACAATCAGGGCCGGCTGATCTTTGTTACGCCCGAAGAGGCTATACAAAACGGCGCAGTGGTGAAATAAATTGCGCAAGTGCTGCTGTCATCCCCGGAAGGCGGGGATCTCTACCTTTTGCACTGCGTCCTATTTGCGAAACTCAGTGCAGCGTCAAGGGGTCCCCGCCTTCGCGGGGATGACAGAACAACGCCTTCGCGGGGATGACAATGCTTTTACGGGAATGATAGACGCTCTGGGTCATAACGCTACCCAAAGTTCCATACCGGGTTCGGCTTGTTTCAGGCGGGTCAAACCGGCCAGGGCTTCCTGACGTGATGCAAAAGATTCCATACTGACCTTATATAACCCGTTTCGCGAAACGGCAATCATAGCCGGATATCCCTTTTCAATCAATTGTTTATAAAGCCGCCCGGCATTGCTCTTAATCTTAAAACACCCCGCAATCACCGGAAACTTCCGTACCGCCGTTTTTACGTCCTCACTCCTCACAACCTCTTTCTTCACGTCCTCACTCCTCACGTCCTCACGTTTTAGGCTGTCAAGTGTCACGTTCTCCGCTTTAACGCTATCTCGTATGGGAAACTCTAACATCTTCGCCGTATCCCTCCGTGGTGCATCAGGATAGTTCAAACGGAACAGTGAGGGCTCCGGAACCATCGAGGCCGAAGAAGAGGTTAAGGTATCGGTAACCCGGGAATTATACGGTAACAATGAAAAGGCGATCAGCAGAGGCATCGCGATGGCAATGCGCCTGAGGTTATGGTTGCTGTGCGCCTTTGTAATCTCGGCGATAGGAAATTCAACCGTACTGGATGATTTGATATTGTTTTCATGTGCCACTTCGCGCAGATGAAACGAAGCTAATCCAAATGATTCGAGAAACAAGTTGGTGCCTGCATCGGCCTGAAAACGGATTTTACGGTTCTTATCCTGAATGAATTGCCCGATTCCATATATAAAAACCGGATCGTTTTGCTCTAATTTTTTCTTAGCCTCCTCAACGAACCGATCAACCTGCTTCCGGGCCACATCCATTGAAATCCCGCTCTTCTCTGCAATAAAGTTCACCAGAGTGCCATCGTTCTGCACCAGCTCACTGTTGAACACGATCTCCTTGGTGGGGGGGATGAAAGTACCCGTCGCTTTATCAATTACCGCAGGCCGGTATTGTGATACAAAACCCCCAAGCCCCGGAATGATGACACAATCCTCCAGGAACAACAATCTTCGTATCGCCTGTATAACTTTCATAGTAATGAACAAAGATACTAACAAATTGATATCTGTCTGAATACCGGAATACAATTTTACGGGGTCTGATTCCGTTTGGTCAAAAAAAGCCCGAAATTGGTTACTTTCGCCAGGCAGTCGCATTAACCTTTCAGCCGCATGAAAAAAATCGATATGGTGGATATCCGGTCGCAATACCTTCGTTTGAAACCGGAAATCGATGCCGCTATTTCAGAAGTTCTGGATTCATCAGACTTTATTAAAGGCCCTGCCGTGAAGGCTTTCCGCGAGGAGCTCGCTGCTTACCTGTCTGTTCCGTATGTAATCCCCTGCGCCAATGGCACAGATGCCCTCCAGGTGGCCCTCATGGCACTAAGCCTGCAACCCGGCGATGAGGTGATTACATCCAATTTCACATTCATCTCCACTCTGGAAGTGCTTCTACTCCTCCGGCTAAAGCCTGTCGTGGTAGATATTGATCCCCTGACTTTCAATATCGATCCGGATAAAATACGTGATAGCATCGCCCCTAAAACAAAAGTAATCATCCCGGTGCATCTTTTTGGCCAATCATCCGATATGCACAAAATCCAGCATGTTGCCAACGAACATGGACTGTTTGTTATCGAGGACAATGCACAGTCGCTTGGATCGCGCTATACCTGCTCCGATGGGATCAGCAAAATGGCCGGAACCATGGGGAATATCGGGACTACCTCATTTTTTCCGACCAAACCGTTGGCCTGCTATGGCGATGGCGGCGCCCTGATCACCTCGGATCCGCATCTGGCGGAAACTATGGAAATGATAATCAACCACGGGGCCAAAATCAAGTATTACCACGATATAATTGGCGTTAATTCCCGTCTCGATACCATCCAGGCAGCTATCCTGCGTGTAAACCTGAGGAATCTCGATGATTTTATCGCCCGGCGCCAGAAAGCCGCCAGATATTACAACGATAGATTAAGTGCAAATCCTCATATCCGGATTCCCAATGTTTCTGAGACAGGAACCCATATTTACCATCAATATACCATTCTGCTTGATCCGATCTTTAGGGATTCTGTCCGGAACAAGCTGAAAGAGAGAGGAATCCCATCGATGATCTACTATCCGGTTCCGCTTAGCTTACAAAAAGTATTTGCCTTTGCGGGATATCGGGAAGGGGATTTCCCGATGACCGAAAATGTCTGTAAATCGGTTTTATCGCTCCCGATTCATACCGAAATGGATGAAGAGCAATTGGATACAATCTGTACGAATCTTCTGAATATTCTTGAACATGAATAATACTGACTATTCCGCCCATGAATCGGCGATTATTGATCCTGGCTGCGTGATCGGCAAGGGAACGAAAATCTGGCATTTCACGCATATCATGCCGCGTTGCCGGATTGGCGAAAACTGCAACATCGGCCAGAACGTGGTGGTTTCGCCGGATGTGGTACTGGGCAAAAATGTAAAGGTCCAGAATAATGTTTCGATTTATTCCGGAGTCATTTGCGAGGATGATGTGTTCCTCGGTCCTTCGATGGTGTTCACTAATGTGATCAATCCCCGCAGCGGAATAAACCGGCGCGGGCAGTATGAAACGACCCTGGTAAAAAAAGGCGCCACCATCGGAGCCAATGCTACCATTGTGTGCGGTATTACGCTTGGAGAATACTGCTTTATCGGGGCCGGGGCGGTTGTGACTAAAAATGTGGCCCCCTATGCATTGGCAGTCGGTAACCCCGCACGCCAGTCGGGCTGGATGAGCGAATTCGGGCATAAGCTGCTGTTTGACGAAAACGGGATGGCAACCTGCCCGGAAAGCCATGAAAAGTATACATTAATAGAGGGGTCAGTTAAAAAAATCGTCGAATGAAAGAATTGATTCTTGTTACCGGGGGAACTGGTTATATTGGCTCTCATACAGCTGTTGAACTGATTAACGAAGGTTATGAGGTGGTAATCGTGGATAATCTCGCCAATTCCACTGTGGATTCGCTCGATGGGATAGAGAAAATTACCGGGGTCCGGCCAGCTTTTGAGCAGTTCGACCTTTGCGACAAGCCCAATGTGGAAGCCTTTTTCAGGAAGTATTCCCGGCTGAAAGCAATCATTCACTTTGCAGCGTATAAGGCTGTTGGCGAATCCGTTGATCAACCTCTGAAGTACTACCGGAACAACCTGGTTTCCCTGATGAACCTTTTGGAGTGCATGGAGCAATTCAAGGTACCTTTGATGGTATTCTCCTCGAGCTGTACGGTGTACGGTCAACCGAAAGAATTGCCGGTTACGGAAAATGCGCCGATTCTTCCGGCCGAATCTCCCTATGGAAATACCAAACAGATCTGTGAAGAGATCCTGCGCGACAGTGTCTGCTCGATGCCCGCCCTGCAGGTGATTTCTCTGAGATATTTCAACCCGATCGGCGCCCATCCTTCCGCCCTGATCGGTGAGCTGCCGCAAGGTATCCCGAATAACCTGGTGCCATTTGTTACCCAGACGGCTGCAGGGCTTCGCGGGGAGCTGAAAATTTTCGGCGATGATTACCCTACCCCTGATGGGTCCGCCGTGCGGGATTATATCAATGTGACAGATCTGGCCAAGGCACACGTGACGGCTATCCGCCGGTTGCTCGATCAGAAGAATGAGACCGGTTTAGAATTCTTCAATCTCGGAACCGGCCATGGCACTTCGGTTCTGGAGATGGTAAAAACCTTTGAAAAGGTAACCGGTGTACCAGTCAACTATATGGTTGTTGGCCGCCGGGCCGGCGACATTGTGGCGGTTTGGGCCGATACCACTAAAGCCAACCAGGTGCTCGGCTGGAAAGCAGGGACCTCCCTCGAGGACACCCTCCTGTCGGCCTGGAACTGGGAAAAAAAGTTGCGGGGAATTCAATAAAACGGGTAACCCATGAAAAAAACAATTTTAATTACCGGGGGTGCCGGATTTATCGGATCCCATGTCGTCAGGCTTTTTGTAAACAAATATCCTGATTATCATATTCTAAACCTCGATGCCCTTACCTATGCAGGCAATCTCGAAAACCTGACCGATCTTGATCAATCGCCCAACTACGCTTTTATAAAGGCCGATATCCGGGACTCGGAAGTGATTGATGCGCTGTTCGTCAAATACCCGATAACCGGAGTGTGCCACCTGGCCGCCGAGAGCCATGTAGATAGATCAATCGCCGAGCCGATGGCCTTTATCACTACCAATATTATCGGTACGGTAAACCTCCTAAATGCCGCACGCAAAGCCTGGGCCGGGAATTTCGAAGGCAAGCGGTTCTATCATATTTCCACCGATGAGGTTTACGGATCACTCGGGCCTGAAGGTTTCTTTGTTGAAACCACTTCTTATGATCCCCGCAGCCCCTATTCGGCATCGAAAGCCAGCTCCGATCATCTTGTGAGGGCCTACCACCACACCTATGGTTTGCCGGTGGTACTCACCAACTGTTCCAATAATTACGGCCCGAACCAGTTTCCCGAGAAACTGATCCCGCTTGCCATCAACAACATCAAGCACATGAAACCAATCCCTGTGTATGGGAAAGGCGAAAATATTCGCGATTGGTTATTTGTGGTTGATCATGCACGGGCTATCGACCTGGTTTTCCACGAAGGGAAAAACGGGGAAACCTATAATATCGGCGGCTTTAATGAGTGGACCAATATCAGCCTGATCCATATCCTGTGTGAGATCATGGACCGAACGATGAACCGCGCTCCCGGTACCTCAGCCTCGCTGATAACCTACGTGAAGGATCGGGCAGGTCACGATTTGCGTTATGCAATTGATGCCACAAAAATCCAGCGTGAACTTGGCTGGGAACCCAGCCTGCAGTTTGCCGAAGGTCTGGAAAAAACCGTCGACTGGTACCTCGCAAATGAAGAGTGGATGACGAGGGTCACGTCGGGGAAGTACCAGGAGTATTACGACGAACAGTACCATAAGAGATAAGGCTCAAGGCGCAAGTTTAAGAGAAGTATGAAGTAGGAGTTTGGAGATTCGAATTTAGAATTCCGAGTTCCGAAGTGCGAGATTCAGGTAATCATAAAGTGTAACTCCTACTTCATAAATACTTGAATCTTATACTTCGGAACTCGGAATTCTAAATTCGAATCTCAACCTTGTTACTTGAGTCCTGAGCCTTGCGCCTTGAGTCTTGAATACCCAGGCCTCTCCGGAAACTCTTGCAATTAGAACATTTTCAATTGATTAGCACTATTTCTCTTTGAGGATAGGTGTATCCGGGCAGAAGTGGATATTACTATTAAATGAAAAAAGGAGAGATTTTGGAAAACATGCATTGTCTGTATATAATGAATATATCTGTTTTCATAGGTTCTAGTTAGTATTTAGGTTAGAAAAAGCGGTTCTTCTTAATTGAAGAACTGCTTTTTTTTAAGTATTGTTATGGTAGAATTAAGTATTGATAAGTATTAATAAAAATTGAATTAGCTGAATGGCAAACATTGAATTTGACAGTGAAAAAATTGAACAATATTTCAAAGGAGTGGATTCCGGCAAAGATGAATCCTATATTGATAAGGTTTTTTGCGACAACAGCAAAGAGAAAGAACTAAGGAAGCTGTTGTCCCGGCAGTTTAGCGAATTAAGGCCAGAGGAAGAAGCGGACGGTAAGAATCTTGATCATATCCTGCACAGGATTCATTATGATATAAACACCAGGTTATCTGATCGTAAGACATCAAATTTCTATACTGTTACACGATGGGCTTTAAGTATAGCAGGTGCTATATTACTGCCCCTGGTAATCTTTATGGGTATTAAAAATTATAATGAAGCCTCCCGGAAAAAAGAAACCTGGGTTGAGATAAAAGCACCGGCCTGGACGCGTGCACAATTCAGTTTGCCTGATGGCACAACCGGGTGGCTAAACAGCAATTCAAGCATAAAGTACAGTGGAAATTTTAGTACTGATCGCCAGGTTTCCCTTACAGGTGAAGCCTTTTTCGATGTTTATCAGGATAAGAAACGCCCATTTATCGTGCACACTCCTGAAATTAATGTTCAGGTATTAGGTACACTGTTTAATATCGCCTCTTATCAAAATGAGAAAACGGTTGAAGTAGTTCTTGAAGAAGGGATACTGGTATTCAATGATCCCCAAATGAATAAGTCGTGCACCATGAAACCCAATGATCTTGTCATATATAATAAAGCCCGTAAGGAGTTTTCAACTGAAGTCGTACAACCTCAAAAATA
>JBBAAF010000187.1:0-6381 GCA_041658425.1 Bacteroidales bacterium
TCCACGAAAACGCGAAAACATAATTCCCGCAAGGATCGATCTAAGTCGCACAACTGGCCGGCTTGCGCTTATGGATGTTAACTTTGGACGGAATATGGCAGGAGTTAAGCCCGGAGAAGTAAAAAAGCTGTTGGTGCTGGAGCAATTACCAAAACCTTTCAATACTAGTGGTGGACCGGAGCCAACCAGCATGGGTGGTACATTTACATTGAAACGTATTTTAGGTACCATCCCGGTTGAACCGGACGGATCGGCTTACATGGAATTGCCCGCATTGCGCAGCCTGTTTTTCGTGGCTTTGGATGAAAATGATCTGTCAATCAAGCGAATGCAGAGTTTTGTTACGTTACAGCCAGGTGAGTTCACCAGTTGCTCCGGCTGTCATGAAAAACGTACCTATACTCCGAAAAGGCCAGCCAATGGCGAGCCTATGGCACTCAGAAAACCGGCCAGCCCGATTGTTCCCATACCGGATATTCCAGAGGTTTTTGATTATCCCCGTGATATCCAGCCTATTCTTAACCGCCATTGCATTGCCTGTCATGATTATAGTCCTGCGATCAAGGGCGGACCGCGGGCCGGGGGGATCATTCTCAGTGGAGATCACGGTCCAATGTTTTCTCATTCCTATGCATCTTTAACCTTGCATCAACAATTCGCTGATGGCCGCAATGGCAGCGGTAATAAGCCACCGCGCACAATCGGGACATCCGCCAGTCCATTGATGACCAAAATCGACGGTAGTCATTATAATGTCACCGTTTCTCCCAAAGAGCGTGAAATGATCCGTTACTGGATTGAGGCTGGGGCAAATTATATCGGTACCTATGCTGCTTTGTGTGATGGTTGGGTTAAAGTGGCGGCCGACACTATCATCAAGTACAACTGCGGTGCATGCCATCCGCCGAATTTAAATAATAAGTTGAACCCGGAACTGATTTATAATTTGAGCCGTCCGGAAAAGTCGCTTGCATTGCTGGCACCCCTATCCAAAGAAAAGGGTGGCTATGGTTTTTGTAATAATAAAGAAGGTAAGCCTGTTTTCAGCACGACAGATGATAAGGCTTATCAATCAATATTTTCCTCAATAATGAGCGCATCCGGGGAACTTAACAGGATGAAACGATTCGATATGCCTGGTTATCGGCCTATTCTTACCTATTTCCAGCTTATGAAGGAATATGGCCTGTTGCCCGAAAAGTTTGATCTCAAGAAAGATACTATCGATTATTATCAGATGGATGAGAAATATTGGCGTTCATTCTGGTATAAACCGGTGATTGCAAAAGACAAAGCCTTGAGCAAAACTCCGGAATAAAGCTGGGTGAATCAAAAAAGAGGCACAGATTATCACTTCACTCCCGGTTCAATTATTTCGGTTTTATAAACAATTACTGATCTGGCCTCCTCGGGCGAGGCCGCATTGCCGCATGCTGCCTGGACGAATAATGAGGCACCCAGGACAGTGGACTCTTTCTGATCGATGATTTTCAGAGGAACCCCTGTAAAATCGGCTCTTAACCGGTTCCATAGTCTGTTTTTTGATCCGCCTCCCACACAAAGGATACTTTCGGTTTTAAATCCGCCGGCATTTTCGAGCGCCCTCTTCCCCTCTGCAAGTCTTTCAGAAAGTGCTTCAAGCATTGCACGATAAATTTCATCGCGGGTCGATTCCAGCGTCAGACCGAGTATCTGGCCACCTGATTTGCTCTTTAGCTCTTCATAGAATTTTGGAATGATCTTCACTCCATTGCAACCGGATGGTACTTTTTCTGCTCCTGAAATCATAACATCATAAACATCATCTTTAATATCGCCATATAGATTCCTGCGGGCCCATTCAAGTATACCTGAGGCAATCCATTGATTGCCAATATTATATAATCCGGGTCTCGAATCAAACTCGGTTGTGATTCCCATATCGAGCTGCTCTTTTCCCGACCGGAAACCTTCTGATCGTACCATCAGTATTTCCCAGGTTCCTGAACTGAGTACGGGCTGGTTTTTTTCAGCTCCTGATCCGAAAATTGCAAATTGTGTGTCATGACCGGTAGCAACAACTGGAATCCCCTCAGGAATGGCAGTTTCTGCAGAAGCCTTTGCATTGATTTTCCCGGTAACAGTTCCTGCTTCAACGGGTGTTCCGATTTTTTCAAACGGGAAGTTGATCTTATTGATAATATTTTCAGAAAAACCCCTTGTCGACAGGCTTGTTAACATCGATGTTCCAGCCATTGATGTATCATTTACCATCTCTCCGGTAAGAAGGGATGAGAATATTGAAGACATAAAAAGAAACCTGTAGCTTTTTTCGACTATTTCAGGCTTTTGTTCGACAAACCAGATCAGTTTATTAATTGTATTGAAGGTGAAAGGAAGAACACCGCACTCGCTATATAAATCATTAAGAGGTAAGTATTTATCGATATTGGTCATTATAGGAATAGTTCTTTCGCATTGCCATGATATGACCGGGTAAAGCATTTTCCCTGATCTGTCGAACAGGGTTCCATCAACCCCAAAAGTGGTGACTGTGACGCCGGCAATTCTGTCTTTACGGATCTGACTGATAACTTTTTGTGATGCCCGGCACATCTTCTCCCATATCTCATTTACATCCCAAATCCTGTAAGCAGGATAGAAAGGATCTGGTCGTGTATTATTGGGGGATGATTCAGATGCAAGTATTTCTCCTTTGCTATTAATTGCTATAACTCTGACATTTGTTGCTCCGCAGTCGAAAACGAGTACAATATCACCTTTTGGCATAAGAAAGGAATTAATTAAAACAGAATAAAAGGGCTGAATCATTTTGAAACAGCCCCTTTATATCTGATTGACTATATTATTTTTATTTATAAAGCGCCCCGTAAGTCTGACATGCCCTGTAATCAGCTCCCTCTTTTTCCATCCCAAAAGCATTCCATGCACTTGGCCGGAACACTTTCTCCTCAACAACATTATGCATACAAACAGGTATTCTTAAGATTGATGCCAGGGTTATAAGATCAGCACCGATGTGCCCGTAACTTGAGGCAGAGTGATTAGCACCCCAGTTAGCCATTACGGAATAGACATCGGAGAATGGTCCTTTTCCGGTGAGCCTTGGAGCAAACCATGTTGTTGGCCAGGTGGGATTTGTCCTGTCAGTAAGTATCTTGTTCATCTTTCCCGGAAGTTCAACTGTCCAACCTTCGGCAAGCTGGAGAACAGGACCCAGTCCTTTTACAAGATTGACCCTCGAAATGGTGACAGGCATTGTACCTTTTGTATCGAATTGTGATGAGAAACCGCCTCCCCTGAAATATTCTGAAGCTGCAGGTGGCCATTGTGTTGCTTCAAGACATGCGGTTGCATCCTTTCCAGTAATATCCCAGAATGGTTTAATGCATGACTCTCCATTATTCGTCTGCCGACCTGAAAAATCAAGAGCTGAAGCTCCTGAATTAATCAGGTGAATAACTCCATTCGATGCAAGACCTTCAGGTTTCATCTTTGTTACCCTTTTTATTGCCTCGGGGCTCCAGTAGGTGCGAATATCTGAAAACATCTGTGCTGAATTGGTAAGCAGATAACCAAAAAGCATCGGCACTCCGTTCATTGCATCATTCTCTGTGGCAACAAGATATGGAGGTCTTATACCGTTCCAGTCGAATGATGAACAAAGAATAGCTTCAAGAAAATCGCCGTTTGGCATATGATCGGTCCATTGTCGCTGCCCCTGGAAACCTGAAAGAATAGCATTATGTCCCAGTGCCTCCTCGCCGAATCCAAGTTTTTTAAGCACTGGATTGCCAACCATAAGATCGCGGGCAATGAGTGCCATCTTAACAACAATTTCCCATTCCTCATTCTTCCGCTTTCTTGATTTTGGTGCCTTGTTGGTGTCTTTTCCTTCGATGCAGTTGATCTTGGTCCATTCAAGTGCTTTTTCGAACTCATCCTGATCAAAAATCTCCTCATTCAGCCGGCGGTTAAATTCACTCATGTCAACATACTCATTCCGCATCCCAAGATATTCCTGGAAAAAATCTTCCCGGACTATCGATCCTGCGATCCCCATCGAAACCGATCCCATAGAAAGATAGGATTTTCCTTTCATGATCGATGCAGCGAGACCAGCGCGCACAAACCTGAGGATTTTTTCAGTGACATCTTCAGGTATCGACTGATCGCCTGAATCCTGAACATCATGTCCGTAAATCCCGAAAGCAGGCAAACCCTTCATGGTATGTCCAGCAAGCGCTGCAGCAAGGTAAACAGCGCCCGGCCGTTCAGTTCCGTTAAACCCCCAGATTGCTTTGGGAATATCCGTGTTCATGTCGATTGTTTCGCTTCCATAGCACCAGCATGGGGTAACAGTAAGACTCACTCTCACACCGTTTTTACTGAATTTTTCGGCACACATTGCCGATTCTGCAACCCCGCCGATACAGGTGTCAGCGATAATACACTCAACCGGCCGGCCATTGGGATATTTCAGATTTGAAGAGATAAGCTTTGCAGCACTCTTTGCCATATTCATGGTCTGGTCCTCAAGTGATTCCCTTACTCCACGCATTCTGCCGTCGATTGCCGGACGGATTCCAACTTTTGGGAAATCACCTATTATTGTCTGATAGTTATGATTTACCTTTAACTCATTATTAGCCATTTGATTTCATATTTAAATTAATACTTTTATGCCATTAAGAGGAGAACAAATATAATAAATTGGATTATGGCTTCCTAAATTCATTGGGTTAAAGTTTTCAAATTTAAAATAAACGGAAAACATATCAAACTTCTGCGGAAATCCCTTGTTTTATTGTAATATCTATCTATTTTTGGAGAAACTGATGAGCTAATAACAAAAATCTATATGACAAACGATTTAATTGCTAACGGGGAACGGAAGAAACTTGTTACCGCAGGGTTTTTAATTCCATTTATACTTGTTACAAGCCTGTTTTTTCTGTGGGGTTTCGCGCATAGCCTTCTTGATGTTCTGAATAAGCATTTTCAGGAAATATTAGGAATTACGAGAGCCAAATCAGGCTGGGTACAGGCATCACTTTATGGAGGTTATTTTGTGATGGCAATACCTGCAGGGTTGATTATGAGCCGGTTCGGTTATAAAAAAGGGATAATATTTGGTTTGCTTCTTTACGCAGTAGGAGCATTTCTTTTCATACCGGCAGCTCAGGTACAAACATTCGGATTTACCTTGTTTTGTCTCTTTGTAATAGCATGCGGTCTTACCTGCCTTGAGACTGCAGCAAATCCGTTTTCAACGGTTCTTGGCCCTAAAGCAACTTCGGAACAGCGGCTTAATCTTTCACAATCCTTTAATGGATTGGGATGGATAATGGGCCCGGCTATCGGAGGGTTGTTGATTTTTGGCGGAACAAATGGTGCTGAGACCAACAAATTTGCTTCGATGACTTTACCTTATATGATTATTGGAACAATGGTGCTTTTGGTAGCAATACTGTTCATGTTTACCAAGTTGCCTGAAATACATGAAGGGGAACATGATGAGCATGGTGATAAAGGCAGATACAGGGACCTGCTGAAATTTCCTCATTTTAAATTTGCAGTTGTAACACAATTCCTTTACGTTGCAGCGCAAACCGGGATCAACAGTTTTTTCATTAATTATGTTACCGAGACAATGCCCCAGTTCGGCAATGAAAAAGCTGCATTCCTTTTATCACTTGGTTTTGTATTCTTTATGGTTGGCCGGTTCTCAGGCAGTGTACTAATGAGCTGGTTTAAGCCTAACCAAATGCTTGCATTATATGCGGTTATCAATGTTCTTGCCATGGTCTTTGTTGTTCTGGGCCTGGGCTGGTTATCAATTATAGCCTTGTATCTAACCTATTTCTGCATGTCGATTATGTTCCCGACCATATTTGCCCTCGGGATAAAAGATCTTGGAGGACTGACAAAAAAAGGCTCCTCTTTCCTTATTATGACAATAGTGGGAGGTGCCATCTGTCCTATGTTCATGGGTTGGATAGCTGATGTCTCAAATATGGCACTAGGATTCATTGTCCCCTTGTTTTGTTTTGGTTTCATTGTCTTTTTTGGACTAAAGGGATACAAGGTTAAAAGTATCAATTGATTTTATCAACCGGGAGTTTTATCCGGGTATTATTTTATCATAACATTTTCCCTGCCGGTGGACTGATAAAATGGCACCGGTAGAGGCATTAATGGCAACTTTCAGCGATTTCAAATTCCTTTGGAAAAATTATTTTGATAAGTTTTTTGAAGGGGAACTTAGTTATATAAAAGGCGGTACTATTCGGCCGAAGTTGGGATGAGCATCAGCGGCGATAAATTCAGAGTTACCACGGACATATTAACCTATAATAATACTAGAAGAGATATAATATT
>JBBAAF010000188.1:0-6367 GCA_041658425.1 Bacteroidales bacterium
CTAGTGTCATGACAAGTTAATCATGAAACGTAATATTTAGATAGTTTTTTATTGGCTTTATATTTTGTGAAGCTCCAAAATAGTTTCCTTTTTTCAGTGTTGTTTTGACTACACCAAGCACCGACTTCCCTTTCAATCTCATTTCGTGTCGGAATATTCCGGTCCAAACATTCGTGGTCCAAGAGATTAATTTCAATCTCGGCCATATTCAACCAGCTCGCATGCTTGGGAGTGTAAATAAACCGTACGCGCTTCAGGATCTGATTGGCCTCACTGGCCGAGAATGTTTCATAGAAGGACTTTTTAAAGTGTGTATTCAGGTTGTCCAGAACCATATAAATCCTTTTGGCATCAGCATACAGGTCCATGATCAGATCCTTCATAAAATGCGCAAAGTCTTTCCGGGAACGTGTATCGGTAACAGCAATGTGATGGTTGCCGGCTTTAGGTTCTACCGCTACAAAAATGTTGCAAGTTCCATGGCGTTTGTACTCATAGTCATATTTCTCAAGGCTTCCTGGTTTCATGGGTAGTGGTGTTCGGGAATCTTCCAGTAGCTGCTTGCTCTTTTCATCGAAACAAACCACCGGGAATCGCTTATTGTATGGCTTTGAATACAAGTCCAGTATTCGGTACATACGCTTTCTGTACTCACTCGTTATTTCGGTAATACACCACATCTTTTTCAACCAAGGCTTACATTCGTTTTTTTTAGAACCAATCGTATTGATTCCCTGTTGATTGTCTCCAATCCGTCCTTTTGCTTCAGTGTTTTTTCAAGTAACCGCAATGTCCACCGCACTCTGCCCTCTGGTGCCTTGGAACAGGCCAGTGCAACAATTTCGCCGATGGCTTTATCATCATATCTAATGGGTTGTCCGGGTCTATCTTCATCTTTTAGCGCTTCCATCAATCCATTATCGAGATATTTCTTCTTAATCCGCCAGATAGTAATACGGCTGACGTTGTAAAAATCTTCAATCTCCTCATGCTTCTTACCTTTGTCCAGTGCCAACATAATGTAAGCCCGCTCGAACTCTCGGTAATTTCGCTTTCCGCTTTTTGTCAAGTCGTACAGAAACTCCCGGTCTTTTAGTTTCAATTTAAACACTAATCTATCCATCGCTTTGTGATTTAATATCACAAAGATAATGTTTCTTTATTAATTTGTCATGACACTAGGCTAGATATGTATTATTCATATAAACAATAATTTTTATCAATTTTGAGAAAAACGGGAACTTATCTATGACTCCTAAAGAATATTATTTCGAAGAAAACTGTTACATCACCGAGCTGCTGAACAACCCGCTGGATCCGGCAGTTTCCGTGGCCCGGGTGCGGGTATTGCCCCACGAAAAAACGAAATGGCATCATCTGGAGGGAATAACGGAACGTTACCTGATCCTTGAGGGAGTGGGTTTTGCTACAGTCGGGGACAATCCCCCGGAGGAGGTTCGTGAAAGTGCCATCGTGCATATTCCTCCCGGCATCCGGCAGCGAATAGCCAATTCCGGTGACAATGACCTGATCTTCCTGGCGATATGTACCCCAAGGTTTGATCCCGGGAAATACCTTGCCGGATAAATCTGCCAAACATGGATAAACCTTAATTTGACTGATATGATGATCAACCGGAGATTCTTTTTAAAAGCCATTGCTGCCGGAGCCGGCGCGGTGGCTGTTCCGGCAGTTGTTAACAACCGGCTGCTGGCCTCTGTCCCCCCTCTTCCCGGCAGCCACATCGGCGACCGGGGATATCTGGGCGCACGTATTCAGCCCAATTCGCCCACCGACGATGTGGATGATATCCGATAGCAGGTGTTCGACGGCTGGTCGTATGCCGTCGGGGATGTGGTGCCGGGAACCAATCCGGTATCCAGCGACCCCTCATCTATCCTTGTGATTGAAAGGATTTTGGGTGATCTTCTCACTACTTTCGGGATTGATGACACGCTGCCCCATTGCGTGCTTGCCCATATCGATCTGCAGGCGGAGGTCGAACAGGCCTATCCGGGCAGTACGGCCTTGTGGTTCCAAAGCATAGCGGGCAGTGATTCAGCCAACGGCCAGGCGCACGGCTTCGATATGGTGATTCACGAATCCCGGAAATACGGCTTCGCCCGTGTCATGAGCCACGATGTTGCAGCGGCTCAGCGAAAAGCCGGGCATGAAGTTGCCCCCTGGGTACATCTGAACGACGTGGCCGATTTCATCGGTCCCGAGGTATTCCGAAGCAGGGACCAGCTCGTACGATGCAGCCTCGAAGATATCGTGATGGGTAAACTGCACGGCCTGACGATCGGGCTGGACGTGTGCTCTACCCTGCATATGGATGTCTCACTCAGTGACCTGGATTGGTGCATCGACCAGGTGATGCCGGCCTGTCCCGCCTACCTGATGGCTCTTCCCACCAAGATCGATCCTATGTTGGGATACCTGACCACCGGTTTCCAGGACCATGTTCGCGTGCGTGAGAAGTTCGGTTTAAAGGTCAACGACCGCATGGCACAGTTTTTCCGCGGACTCGGGGTCATCGATGATTCTGATCAACCGGCCGCACATTTCGGGGATCCGTTGTGGGTGAATCTCCAATACCGCAAAAAAAAGGGAGATACCCGCACCGATAAGAAGATCCTGGCCGAAGGCAGGTTGCAGCTCGAAAAGGTCCGCAAACATGGGGTATTCGTTGCCACCAAAGTGGTATCCGGGGTTGCTGCAACCTAAGGAAAAAGGTAGGGACGCATAATTGCGTCCAGGCGGTTGTCGGTTGTCGGTTATCGGGACTTTAGGGTGGCTAATTTTTCCATTATAGCGCAAGAAGTGCATCTAATATATAAAACTAACCGGTATGAGTAAGTCAGAGATAAGTCAATCGGATGGTGGTGCAATGAGTAAACAATAATCTGTGAAAGTTCGTACTTCAAGCAGGCGGGGATTGATGCTGAAGATTTCCTGAAAAATCGTAATTTGTAAAACCTGCAGGAACCAAAGAGAATTGTTTTATTTTTTGAATGTAACCAATATCAGCACCGGATTATCATTATCGCTCAGACTGTTGGCCAGCTTTTCCAGTTCTTTTTTCTTTTCGGGGTATCTGGGGGTTGAGTTTTTGAAAGCGAGGGATGAAACGTGCGCTTTGAGTGCGTAAGCATCCACCCACATGGCAAGGGTTGTATTATTAACGGAAACCCTGGGATGAAAATTTACCCCTCCGTCATAATCATTTTTCAATCCCCAATTGGTCAATCTGTCTTCACTTTTTGCCGGCTCGGCAAAGACAAGTTCCCGGGAAACCTTGTCGTAAACCCCGAGCATGCCTCCTGTATAAAACCAGGATGTCTGTTCATTGCCAAATAAATCCTTGAAGATCAATGGTTCGGATCTTTTTGCAGGAGAATGATTCTGGAAATTGCAATTAAGAAAAAGGTAATCCGAGGTTTCACAGATGTCCTGCATGATAATATAATCCGCACGAACTTTTGAGATTTCCGCGAACGGCAGTTCCCTGATGGCTTTTGGCATGCCGTATTTCCCGAAGTTAAAAAAACAAACAGGTTCGAACCCGAATTGATCGTTTACCCTAAATAGTGAATCATTCAGTACTTCTTTAAAAAACAATTCTCCGTTCAACCGGTAGATGTTGGCATCCGCATTGCTTGAGCTGGTGTAAAACTGCTTTTTATTCAGAAAAATGTGATTGGGTACTGTTCTGACCGTTTTTCCTTCTAAATTAAAGAAGACCGCTTTGTTTTTCTCCTGGCCGGAATCGTTGCATACCTGGCCGATAAACAGGGAATCATTGTACGGAGCCCAGCTATTCATGATCCCGCCCTTCCAAACCTTTCCTTGCTCGGGATTAACTTCCGGCCTGAGATCCCGGATATAATTTCCTTTCTGGTCAAATTCCATATACTTCCCGCTCTCCTGCAAGTATATATGGCCCTGTGGACCAAATTTCATGCTACCGATAATCTGGGAATATTCTCCGGGGCCTTTGCCTTTTCCGCCGATTTTAGTTATCGTATTCCCCTGTAAGTCACAAAGAATGCAGTTAAACCGGTCGGTAAGCACCATAACATCTTTATAGAAGTCTGTCAGAATGATAGATTTCAATTGAACGGAAGTACCCTTGAGTGGAACATATCTGATTTCCCCATGGAAATCGCAAATATTCAATGGTTTAACATTTTTTACGTTTTGTTCAATATTAATCTCAATAAGATCGGATTGAGATTCAGAAGTCCGGCAGCCGAACAAAACAATAATTAAGAGAATACTGACAAGTATTTTAACAGTTTGCTTATTCAGGATTCTTTTGACCCGGATTCTGAATTGTCTACCCCTTGAGGATTTCTGGTGGTCTGCGGAGTTTTTCATTTTTCGCATTTGTTATAAAGGTAGGGGAAATTCACCCAAAACACGCATCCAGTCTCACACCTTATTTCTGTTACACCATATGGGGCCCGCAGATGAACGTCGTAGGGACGCATATTTGCGTCCAATCACAAACAAACACAGCGTCCACGAGAGATCAATTGAATTGTAAATTGAAAAAATTTCATATTGGATTTCGTTGCAAAACGAAAATAGTTATGATATTTAGCGGTTATAAACGAAAACAGTTATACATTTGTAGTATGATAAAGAGATTACTAATCAAATCGATTGCCGAAGTCGGGAGCCTGGGTAAAGCCGTCATTATTCTGGGACCCAGGCAGGTTGGCAAAACAACCTTGCTGAATGAACTTACTGCCGGAGTTGCGGATAAATTGGTCTTAAGCGGTGATGAGCCGGATATGAGGGAACTTCTATCCAATATAACCTCGGTGCGTTTGCAGAGTTTATTTGCAGGGAACCGGGTAATCATTATCGATGAGGCGCAGAGGATTCCTGATATCGGCATTACTTTAAAGCTGATCACAGACCAGATTCCCGGTGTTCAATTATATGTATCAGGTTCGTCTTCATTGGAACTTGCCAGTTCAATAAATGAGCCGTTAACGGGGAGAAAGTTTGAATATCAATTGTATCCCTTGTCGTTTGGAGAGATGGTTAATCATCATGGTCTGATCATGGAGAAAAGACTATTGCAGCAGCGTCTGGTTTTTGGCTATTATCCTGAGGTGGTTACTAACCCCGGCAGTGAAGTCAGGTTATTGAAGGAATTGGCTTCAAGTTATTTGTATAAAGATATTCTGTCATACGGACAGGTAAAGAAACCGGTAACCCTCGACAAGCTGCTGAGAGCGCTGGCTCTTCAGGTCGGAAATGAAGTTTCATTCATGGAGCTCAGTCAGATGGTTGGTGCCGATAAGGAAACAATAGAGCGATATATTGATTTGTTGGAGAAGGCATTTATTGTACTAAAAGTTAATGCTTTAAGCCGGAACGTGAGGAATGAGATTAAAAAGGGGAAAAAGATTTATTTCTGGGATAATGGGGTCAGGAATGCAATTATCGGGAATTTCCTCCCATGGGAAAACCGTCTGGACAAAGGGGCGTCATGGGAAAATTTCATCATCATGGAGCGGGTGAAGCATTTATCCTATCAGGGTTTCTACGGAAATATTTATTTTTGGAGGACCACTCAAAATCAGGAAATCGATTTGATTGAAGAAAAGGACGGTTCGTTCTCCGTATTTGAGTTCAAAGTGAGTTCACTGAAGGTGCCAAGAATTCCGGTTACTTTTTCTAAAGCCTATCCGGTGGCCGCATACAAAGTTATTCACCCTGAAACGGTGGAGGAAATATTGCAGTAGTTCAGGAAAATAAGCCATGACAATTCCAATGGTAACCGGATCATTTTTTGAACGCGCACAGGATCAAAACCGGATTATCATTATCGCTCAGACTGTTGGCAAGCTTTTCCAGTTCCTTTTCTTTTCAGGGTATTTGGTAGTGGAGTTTTTGAAAGCGAGGGATGAAACGTGCGCTTTGAGTGCGTAAGCATCCACCCACATGGCAAGGGTTGTATTATTAACGGAAACCCTGGGATGAAAATTTACCCCTCCGTCATAATCATTTTTCAATCCCCAATTTGTTAACCTGTCGTCGCTTTTTACAGGTTCTGCAAAGACCAGATTTTTCATAAATACCGAACTTTAGAGATTCCATCATGGGAATTTCTCTGATGGACTTTGGCATACCGTAATAGGGATCGGAGGAATCATGTTATGGCAAGGATCTGAAAAATCCGTCTACCGTCTTCTGTCTTATTTCCCCATCCACATAAACATCTCCCCGACATAAGGTACCAGCCAGATCAGTACAAGAGTGATCAGGACGGCCGAAAAGAGCAACATTGGGGACATATCGGAGCCTTTTTAGTATTTTTCGAAAATAACACAAAGAACATTACGTAGAG
>JBBAAF010000189.1:0-6353 GCA_041658425.1 Bacteroidales bacterium
ACCACTACTTCAGCAACCGCTCCGACTGTGACAACCGGATTGATGGATCCAAACCAATCAACTTATAATAATATCCCGACTTATAGTGACTTTTATATTGATAACAACGAAGTTACTTCGGATGGAGGTTCCTCAGTTACCGAGCGTGGAATTTGCTGGTCGACTTCTTCATCTTCACCCACAACTTCTGATACAAAAATTATTGTTTCAGGAACTACCGGTATTTACGATGCTAACATACATGGCAGGCTAAATAATATCACAATTTACTATCGCGCTTATGCGATTAATGCCATTGGAACATCCTATGGGGTAGCCAGGTCGCAATACGTGGATATGGGTTGGATTGGAGCACAATAAAAATGGTCAATATGTATAAAACGATTCAAGTCAGCTTTAAACAGTTATTCGGAATATTCCGAAGCATGGGCAATATCAAACAGGCTATTGAGCCTGATTTCATTCGTGAAGTCAACCTGAATTTTGAAACCTCCAGAGATGCCCTGGATATCCTGTATAGCGTTGATGATGCGGGTGAGGAAAGAAATGAACGGCTGAAATCAGCAACTCTGGAATTGATTTTCCATGAGATTGACCTTGCCTCACTTCCGGAATCTGTCAGTCAGGAAATCAGGGATCAGATTCCAGTTATCCTTCTCAATCAATAAATTGAAATTTCGAAATCAAAATTTATAAAACACCATGAGAACAATCACGAACAGAGAACTGCCAATCATCCGGGATTTATTAACCCGTTTAAACGGCGTGCCCAACATCAGCCTGGCTTATGCATCGGCCAAGACCATCGTTAAGATCAATAACGAACTCCGCGACCTGGATCTGATCCAGAAGCCGGACGAGGCCGAAGGTCTGGAACTCGAGTACAATGAGGTGATTGATAAACAAAAGGTTAAGGAACTCAACTTCCGCAATATTCAGGATGAACCCTCCAAAGCTGAATTCCATCGGGTTGATATGAAAGAGGTCAAGCCACTTTTACAAAAAGACGAGGCAGGAATCTGCAAGATGACCGGCGGGCAATTCACCGCGATGGCATTTTTGCTCAAATCACCCAAGATCAAGATGGATATGGTTCCGTCGGACATCTCCCAGGCAGACATGATGGCATTGGTTGAGTATTTTGATCTTTAACCACAATCCCAGACTTCGGTGATACAGCTCATTATCAACAACGAACCGGTCGATCTGAATGAAAATTCTTCGATCAACATTACCGAGGAATCACCAGTTTTTGAGAAGGACAGCATTCCAGGTGGATTCTCATTCCCATTTGAGCTGCCTGCATCACCTAAAAACAATAGAATATTAAGCCACCCTGGACGGATCCAGTCAGCCTTTCAGGGTGGTTTTAATTTGCCATTCCAATTATACCTGGACGGAAGGCTGATCGGAACCGGAACGGCCACAATCCAGAAAGCAACTTCGCTTTCATATAGTGCATTCCTGCAAGTTGGTACCGGTGATTTCGCTGGGAAAACCGATGGGAAAAGGCTATCCGATGTCGACTTTGGCGGGGAGAGAACCTGGGAATTCAAACCGGAGTACACCTTCCCGGAGGATGATTTCGCATTGTTCCCGATTTACAATGAGAACTTTATGGATGATACCCAGTACAAGGATGCCTGGAAAACCAATAAGTACCGCTTGAATTCTCATGAACTGGGTACATGGTTCACCGGGGTTAATTCCATCATGGCGATTTCGCCCTTCCCATACCTAGGATATGTGGTTAACCGGATATTTAATCATTTCGGATTTGTGCTGAAAGAAAATATTTTGACCACTGATCCCGATCTTAAACAACTGGTCATCTATAACAACCATGATTCCGCCAATCTCGTTAGTGTAACCCGACCGGTTACTAAAACCATATTTGGAAAGCGCAACGATGGTTCCTGGGGCTATATACAACGAACAGTTATTGTTACAACCATCACCAGGGAATTCAATACGTGGAACCTGAAGGATTTCTTACCGGATATCCTGATCAAAGATTTTATCCTGGCAATCCGAAATCTTTTCAATCTTGCGATTACTATTGATAACCAAGGATTCGCCTCAATCGTTAAAAGGAAAGACCTGGTAACTTCCGGCAAGTCTGTGCCGCTCAATGCTAAAGCAATGGGATTGCCACTGGTAACCATTTCCGATAATACCACCGGAGTTAAACTTCATTGGGAACATGAAGAGAATGATCTGCTTTTTAGTGAAGGATTTAAGGATATTTACGCTGATCCTACGCTGATCAAGCCACCGGTGGATACTATCGATGAACTCACCTTGATTGCCGCGACAATTAATGAAATTCGCCTGGTTACCAGTTATGGCCTTTACTATCAATATTCCGGAGAAACAGTGGATGGAGTTACCGAATACTCCTGGAAGTTGTTTTCCAATGACTTCCAGGATTTTATCATTGGAGATAAGCCGGAAGAATATACCGCCATGGCATCAACATTGCCGATGATCCATTACCAGCGTTCCATTGGTGGACCAATAATCCGCTGCCCGCAGGCGGCCCAGCTTTCCAGCTCAATCATTCGCAGCACATCCCTGCCTTTCAGTCTTCGGTTTTTATTCTACCGTGGCATGGTAGCCGATTCCACCGGAACACCCTACCCCTATGGTTCATCGGATGCTTTTGATTCAGAAGGTGAACTTCTGCCGGATGCTTCGCTCAGTCTGAAATGGCAAGGGGAAACCGGCCTGTATAATCAGCTCTGGAAAGACTACTTAACCTGGTGGAAAAAGCGAAAGGTGGTAACCTGGACGATTACTGACCCTTCCCTACTTGATTTCTTCACGGTATATGAGATTGACAACAATCACTACATCCTCAAGAACAGAAGTATATCACTTCAATATGAAGGAATTCAGCCGGGAGATTGTGAATTCTACCTGGTTTAGAGGGAATCAAACACCCCTATTTCGCGCTCCAAATCATTTGTGAGTATATGCGCATAAACCATGGTTTGTGTAATATTCTGATGTCCGAGTAACTTCTGCAAGGCAGCTAAGTTGTTGGTTTTCATTAGAAAAATAGTGGCGAAGGTATGCCGGCCACTATGCCATTGAACATGCTTCTTGATTTTTGCATGCCCAATAATATCTTTCAGATAGGTCCGCATACGTTGCTCGCTATAGGTATTGAATATTGTACCCTTAACTCGCATAGGACATTCATCTTTAATCAATTCTAAGGCAGTGCGTGATAATGGAATCCGGATGGTAACACCCGATGAATTCCTCGTTTTTTTGGGAACAACCATTAACAAACCTCCTACGATATCTTCCATTTTTACCCTTTGAAAATCCGATATCCGAAGTCCAGTATAACAACAAAACAGAAAATGCCTTAAAACCCGCTGAAGATTATCCATTAGAAATTTAGACCGGTACAGATCAACCAGTTTTTTTAATTCCGTTTCATCCAGAAAAACACGATCAGTCTGTGCTCGCTTAACCGGCATCCGATCCAGCGGATTCATGGTCACGATCCCTTTGCGCTTGGCAATATTGATAAAGGTCCGGTGAGTTTTCAACGTATTCCAGCGGGTATTGCTTTCGTTTTTAAGCTTCACCTTCATGTGCTTGTTAAAGTTGGCGAACAAATCCTCGGACAATTCTGCAAAGGCAACCGTCTTTTTGAACTCCTTCAGCTTCATCATGTGCGCGTTAAATTGCTCAATTGTTGAGTCAGTCACTTCGCCCCTGCGGGATTCTATTGCACCCTTGAGCCATTCGAGATAGTCGAACCCGGTATTCGGACGTTCATATTCATCTTTCAACAGTTCGAAAGTAACCTCCTTGTCTTGCAGCCGGTTTTGGCTGTTTTCCTACATCCTTAAATAATCGATGTCGTCAGGCCGGTATCCCCCAAAAAAACTCCTACTCTTCTACCCTCCCCCTCTGCTTACCTTCCATTCTTGACATAACGTATTGATTATTTGTATTTTTTGTTTACGAATGTTACACAATTATTACACATATCCAAATTATTTATGACTTCAGACCACTTTCTCAAATTTGGGGAATGCAACCCAGTGGGTACCTGTAGCAATCTCTCTGTTTATTGCAAATCCGTCATATTTTCAATTACCTTTGCAACATATAAACAGGAATAAAATGAAAGCGATTGACATAAATACAACACTTATTGATGGTTACCTGCGGTTGCTGGATAATCTAAGTCCGACCAGCAAACTTGACCTCATTTCCAAACTCACTCTTTCTGTTAAAACTGATATTACGGACAGGAAGAAGTATTTCTATAAAGCATTTGGGGCCTGGGATTCAAAACAAACTGCTGACGAAATTATCCATGATGTCAGAAACAGCAGAATTTTAAAACGACAAATTGAATCGTTTTGAAAAAATATCTCATTGATACGAACATTTGCATTTACTATATCAAAGGCAAGTTTGACCTCGATAAAAAGTTTGAGTTAGTCGACCCTGAAAATTGTTTTATATCTGAAATCACTCTTGCTGAATTGAAGTATGGTGTTGAAAACAGCGAAAGAAAAGATAAAAACCAAAAAGCACTTGACAATTTTTTAACAGCGATGAAAATTGTACCCATCTTTCATTCTCTTGATCTTTATGCGAAAGAAAAAGCTCGTTTAAGGAAGTCAGGAACACCGGTTGATGATTTTGATCTGTTAATTGGAGTAACATCAGTAACTCACAATTTAACAATGGTCACAAACAACACCGACCATTTCAAGCATTTAAAGGGTATCGTTTTGGAAGACTGGACAAAGTAATGTCATAGTTTCCGATCAAATGATTGTTTTACCGTTCCTCATTAATTTCCCTGACAACGGCTGGGAAATTGCAAATCCTTGTGCCGTGTTTGTGACGTGATAAAAAGGGATGTTTCTGGAAACAGCTAATTATCAATCGATTGCAATTATCACAAAAAGAAAAAGTCCTCATTTAACTTATTGTTAATGAGGACTTTACGATTTTTCGGTGAACCTGGAGAGACTCGAACCCCCAACCTTCTGATCCGTAGTCAGATGCTCTATCCATTAAGCTACAGGTCCATGCACTTGGCAAGTGCAAATATACAACATTTTGTTATTTTTTAAACTCAAACTAATCAGATTAACATTTCCGGAATACCGGCCATTCCATAGTCAGGAGAATTAATCCAGATAATCCGGATCCAACATCCAGGGCTCTATAGCAGCAGCTTCAGGTTCAGGAGCAGATGTCAGATACCCTTCATTGAACATACAATCCTCTAATGGAAAAGCCGGCCTGTTAGAGCCGGCTAATCGGGACTGTTTCGAAAAACAAACACTTACTACTTGCAGTTTCTTCTAATATCTTCGTTACAAATTAACGTCTAAGTTGTCTTACGCAGTTATAATTACTGTTAATTAACGTTATCGGATTATTTTTTTAAATAGCCTGAATCCAGCATCCACGGCTCCACAACCTGCGTTTCATTAACAAGGTAATCACTATCCAGCATCCATCTCTCTACCGCTGATTCTTCAGTTGCCTGATCAAGCCAGCAATCATCAAACATCCAGGCTTCCACCGTCTGTGCAACGCTTGCCAGATAATTGGTGTCGAACATCCAGCTTTCGATATTAACCGCCATTTCCGTATTCACCAAGTCCTCATCATGGATGTTAGCGGCCCGGACATTTGCTGAAAGGAATAAACCCATCAGAACCACCGGAATTATTTTTATCAGTTTCATCGTTTTCATTTTTTAATCTTTCATTTCGTTTTGTACATATATGACGTACAGATCGCCCTATTGTTACATGGGGTTGTGTTAAAGAATGTGAAAGAAACCGGTATTATGGTTAACGATTTGTTAAACTACACTTTTCTGAGGGAATACGCCATCAAAGTTTTGCCATGTCGGAGATACAGGATCCCATTACTGATAAAGGGATGTGAAAAGTGTTCCTTTGTACCCAGCGTGACCTTAAATGAACTGATTTCCCTGAGTTTCCCTTCTTCTTCCTGTATCAGGTATAGCTGGCCCTTTTGGTTGTACAGATAAACCATTCCGTCGGCAAATACAACGTTCCCTGTTCCCAGCTTCAGTGAATCAGTGATAATGCCGGAATTCATATCCAGGCATTTCAGATAAGGTTTCCTGGCACCGGTAGCAACCAGGTAATTACCGGTTCTGATCACGCCACCTCTCTTTCGAGGCTGGTAAAAGCCCGATGGCAATAAGAATAATGGAAATAACGGATTTCATTTTCGGTCATGTTAAATTTGGTTTCGCAAATGTCGCAATATCAATGGATTTGGCCTAAAGGCCATAAATCTCAGATTTTCAATACTATCCACTAGCTAAA
>JBBAAF010000190.1:0-6351 GCA_041658425.1 Bacteroidales bacterium
GCCACCAAGACAATTATATCGTGACGGGACAACTTCGTACCGTTTACCGGGATTCAGCACTTTGACAACTTCATCTGGACGAGAAAACTTCCTTCCGTCAACCGGGACTTTGCAAAAACTCATGCCATCGGCTGACACGGTCGGCAACTAACCATACCACCGGGCCGTTAGCACTTCCGATTTCTCCTCGAACCCTTTTCTGTCCTTTTTCGCCCTTCCTCCATTCCGTAGCTTTCGGAATGATCTACTTTTTTACACCGTATAGCTTCAATTTCAAACTGCTGGATGCGATTACCGGTTGCATGAAGCTGCTTCAACCGGATGATTGGGCAGTGATCATGGATGGCGATACCATGTTTCTGCAGCCGGATTTCGGATACCAGATCCAGCACTATATCGATTTGCATCCGGAGGCTGGACTCTTTACCTGCTACGCTTCCCGGTGCCATTATTCCATTCAGGTACCCGCTGGCGTTGATATGAACAAGGATTCCATACGGTATCATAAACTCATCGCCTCCCTGCTGCAGGCCCCCCACACCGGTGAAACCTCGGAAATCAACCGCCGGATTGCCGGGCACCTGATGGTGATTAAAAAATCAACCTGGGATAAGATCCTGCCCGAAATTCGCCTAACCGCTTCCGAAAAACGGATCCTGGGTGTGGATACCAAAATCTGCAACGCCATTTTGAAATCCGGGATGAAAATATTGCTCATGAAGGACATCTATATTCTCCACTATTGCCGTCTGGCTGAAGGATTCGAATACACCAAACATTTAGAACCATGCACAAAGCAGTAAAATCATTCATCTTGGATATTAAGGCCAATCATCCGGAATTCTTCCGGCATATTAAGGTACTCGATTGTGGCAGCCTCGATATCAATGGCTCCAACCGGCAATTCTTCGAGGATTCCTTGTACACCGGTATCGATATCGTCAATGGCCGGAACGTTGATGTGGTGACCCGTGTGCATGATTACAAGCCTCCGGCACTATTCGATGTGGTTATTTCCACCGAAATGCTGGAACATGACGAGAACGCCCAGGAAAGTTTGGGCAAAATGTTCAAATTCCTGAAACCAGGCGGACTGATGATCATTACGGCTGCCGGATTCGGACGTGGGGAACATGGAACCGCTGGCCACCACCCGAAGGATAGCCCGTTAACTCATGGATACTATTTCAACGTGGATCCATGTCTGTTCTTTGAGTCATTGCCTATGAAAGCATTCCAATCCTGGGCGATATCCCAGCTTGATACGGATATTAGGTTCATCGGCAGAAAACGTTTGGCATGAAACCAATCGATATAGTTTATGCCCTGGGCACTGGTTCTGGGTGGTTCGACAATGAGATCCGGTTTTCCCTCCGGTCCGGTTTTAAGAACCTGACCAATATCGGCAAGATTTTCATCGTTGGGGAAAAGCCGTCCGGGTTGAAAGGCTTTATTCACATTGATCACCCGGATGAAATTTCTTCAACAAATGCCGATGGAAACATTATTCGCAAAGTTCTCAGGGCATGCCAGGACCCCAGAGTATCGGAGAAATTCCTGTTTATCAATGATGACCATATCATTATGAAGCCTCTCCGGGCTGATCGCATTCCCCCGTTTCATAAAGGCGACATGAAATCCTTTCACCTGAACTACTTCAGCTTAAACGAGTGGCGGAAACGTCTCCATAAAACATTGATTGCCCTGGAGGAACAAAACCTCCCTACCCTGCATTTCGATTGCCATACGCCGATAATATTTGAAAAGAAGAAGTTTATCGAAGCCATGAGCCGGTTCGATTACCCATCCGGAATTGGCCTTTGTATGAAAAGCCTTTATGGAAACATATACTATCCGGATGCTCCTTGCCTGGCAGAGCAAAAGAAAACGGTATTCAAATGCTACACTCTCGATGATCTAAACCTCCGGTTTGAAAAACCGATATTGCTTTCATTCAACGATCAGGGCCTGAATGATTCCCTGAAAATCTTCCTGTACCAGAATTTCAGCCTGCCATCCCCACTGGAAACTTGTCTCATGGAGGACCGGATTATCGAAATCTATCGTGCCTCGCGGGAATCATTCTCATACGAATTAGCGCGGGATACCTACCTGAAGCACTTCAAAAACAATAACATGAAGGCCGTTTTCATTTCCGACCGTGCCAACCGGTTCGAAAACAAGCTCAAATATTTACTGGAACAAAAACTATCCGGATTATGACCCAAAACGAAATCAATGAGATAAATGCCTGGCTCAATTCTGACATGAACTACCAGGTGGGCCTGCAACTTTTTGAAAAGTATTCGAAAAGTACCGCCATGAAACGCATTTTTCAGGGTAAAGAATCCCGGTATGCCGGGAAGCTGCTCTATGAACTGCGAAAACTCATTCCATCCGGCCCGACGCCAGATATCCCGGCGGTAAAACCCGTTAAGCTATCAGGACTAAAACCGGCAGAACCTGCGAATTCTTTCATAGAATCTATCGGGGAACCTGATCCTAACCTGCCACCAATCATCAGGAGAATCATTTCACAATTCTCCGACCTCTACAAAAGCCGGTCTATAGCGCATCATTCATTAAAGGCAGTACCTCCGGATAACCGCCCGGAAAACATGGAACTCCGCAGAATTATCGTGGAGAAAATGAAAGGTTATTCCGATCGCATGGATGAACTCCAATACCACCACAACGAGTATAAAACAAAAAACATCGTGCCCGATGAGCAAACCCTGTTTCCTGGCAAAACTCAAAAGTCTCCGCCGGTAGAGTCGGAAAATTTGGCCGAACTATGCCGGTTAAGGCTGAACTTGCAAAAATCACTGAACCGTGATAACAACCTTTTGCACTTTCAGACGCCTACCCGTCAGCCGGTCCTGAATGAAATGCGCGCCGGACAGAAACGTACAGCCCTCCTGTTCCGCATCAAAGAGAAGAAAACCGAAATCGCACGATTAACCTCCCGCATCGATGGTATTAATAAAGTCCTCGGAAATCCGCCCGCCGGTACCGACCTCCAGTAAAACAAAAGAACTCATGATCCCCTCGGCACTCATGGAGACGGATGCTGATCCGGATCCCGACTTGGTGGAAGTCGTTCCCGGAGTGATCACCCGGTCCATTGGACTGTTGGAGCATGGACGGCAGAAACACTATTACTCGGATGGCAATTTTAATTTAATCAGGCTGATCTTTCATTTGCTGAAGCAGACAGGACCCGCCCATGTATTCATGTCAACCTATTCCATATCGCAGCAATCACTCGAAAAGGTTCAAAATGCACTCAATAAAAAGGATCTCCTGTCGATCCGCTTCCTGATCGATAACCGGGTAAAAGTCATGAGTCCGAAACCATTCCAGATGCTTCGCCAATCGTTCACCTACCGCTGCATATCCCTTCATGCAAAAGTGGCACTCCTGGAAAACGATGATTGGAAAATCTCAATTGTCACCTCCCAAAATGCCACCGATAACCCCAAGCTGGAGCGAGGGGTAATCTTCACGGACGACCGGATATTCAATTTCGATAAACAACAACTGGAAAATGCTTTTAACAGAGGAACAGATTAAGGAAATTGAAACGATGGCCGAGCTCTTCTTTAGCCTGGATCAAATAGCCGTTAATGCGGAAATAGATCCGGAAGAATTCCGGGCAGCCGTTCAGTCTAAATCCGGTGGGGCGTATATCGCTTACATTACCGGCTGGTTCCGCGGGGAAATACCATTACGTAAATCCATTGCCGAGGCAGCGGCCAACGGATCCAATCCCGCCCAGCAAATGCTGCTCACGATGATTCAAAATGCAGAAATCGATAAACTATGAGTTATCACATAACATCCCTGGATGATCAAAACTGGCAAACCGTCAAGCGTGCCATACTGGATCCCGAAGCCAGTCAGCTTCCCGAAGAACAAACTGCCATGATCTGCAGGATTACAAGCCTGGCCAGAATAATCGACCGGCACCCCCAGGGGAAAACGGCCATCACCCTGCACATGAACAAGTACCCGGAAATCTCACGCCGCACAGCCACCCGCGATCTGCAGTGCGCCCGGGATCTCAACGTAACCCAGCAGTCATTCAATTACGACTTTTGGCACAACTGGCTGGTGAATGATATCATTGATCAGATCCAGTCGGCCAAGGCCCGGGGGGATCTCCGCAACTGGTCGGCCGGCCACGCGAACCTGATACGCGCCATCGGAGAAAAAATACCCGAGGAAAAGGACCCGAAACTGGTGGAAAAGCACACATTCCTGATCCAACTGAACCACCATTCCAAAACCATAAATATCGACATGAAGGATATCGATACCTACAGTCCGGCTGAACTCAAGGCAATATCCGATGGGATTTATACCGAGATCTCGGAAGAAGATGCCGCGGAAATCTTTAAAACATGACAGAAGAATTAACGCTCAACCGCCCGCAGCTTTCCAGTCTGCTACTAAACCCACGTTCCAAATGCGATATCTGGAGCCGGGCAACCGGGAAATCATTCCTCGTCGGGTGGGATATCAATGCCGTGAACCGAAGGATGCCCCGGGCTCTTACTTCCGTTACCGGTCAGACTTATGGCCAACTACTCACCCGGACCCTTCCCTCGACATTCAAATTCCTGGAGGCCATGGGATACGCGAAGGATAAAAACTATGTGGTCGGTCGCCGGCCGCCCTCTACCTTCCTTACCCCCTATGAAAAGATCATGAAATTCGATAATGTCATCTCCTTTGCCAACGGAAATGCCATACTCATGCTCTCACAGGATCGTATCGGATCGGCCCGTGGTCCGAACGTGGATTATGAAATACTGGATGAAGCCCTCACCATCGATAAAGAACGCTATGACCAGGAAACCTCTCCAACCAACCGTGGCAATGAGGATCTGTGGGGTCCGAACTCCGGAAACTTTGTGCCATTCCACCACGGCTATCATTACGTTTCATCGATGCCATACAGCCAAACCCAAAAGTGGTTACTTGATTTCGCCGGTTATTACGAAACCGAAGCCGGACTCCAAATATTCTCCATTTGGAACCGCATCGTAAAACTTCAGATGGAGCTCATTCCGGCCTATTATGCCAGGGATCAGAAACTTTACACCCTGATCAATAACGAAACGATCCGCCTCCGGAAGCAAATCCTGCCGTTCGTATCCAAGTCAGGGGTTTTGTTCACCCTGGCCAATGCATTCGATAACCTTTCAAACATCGGGATATCCTATATCATCAGGGAATACGAAAAGCAAAACCTCCTGACCTTCATGATAGAGATCATGAACATTTTCCTGGATACGGTCGAGGACTGCTATTACCACTTAAACGAGGCCAAACACGTGTATTTCAATGCCACCAACGATGGATTCATTCGCGATATGGCCGAAAATACCAACTGGGATTTTTCAAGATTAGCCGCTGAGGACTCTCGTTTTGATAAAGATTGCAATCCGGATGCGCCATTGGAAATTACCCCGGATTGGGGCAGTTCCATTTCGCTGTTCACCGTTGGCCAGGAGGGAGGGGTGGATTTTGTCAACAGTTCGGCAGGACTCGTTGACAATTTTATCAATGAGTTTTTCGTGAAACCGGATAACCCAAATGGGGTCATGATTAATACCCTCACAGATCAATTTACAGAGTATTACAGGAATCATCACGATAAAACGATCATCTATTACCGGGATCGGTACGGTGACAGCAAGAACCCAAACGTGAATAAATCTGCTTCCTATAACGACCAAGCCATTGCCCGGCTGGAAAAAGCAGGCTGGACAGTTATCCAGGAAGTGCATAAAGGAATGGAACCACCGCAGCATGATAAATACCTCCTTTGGGGGAATATCCTGAAAGGCAATGATCCAGCCTACCCACAAGTCAGGTTCAATGGAACAAAATGCAAATACACCCTCATATCCATGAACAACACCCAAGTGGTCCAGAAAGAAGGGAAGTTTAGTAAGAACAAAAAATCGGAGCAATCCAGAACCATTCTCCCGGAAATGGCCACCCACTTTTCGGATTCCGTGGATAAAAGAATCTGGACAAAATATGGCCATTTGCTGACGGCTCAATCCACTTTTGTCGCGGCACGAACATAAATTGTGGCTGGAAATCCCATTTCAGAAACGGAAAGCCGTTTCGAAAGGCTAACAGGAATAGAGGACTCCCAAAATTCCAAACTGTGAAGTTTATCAATCTGTTGTAATCGCAGATGCGTTGCGGATCGGCTAGATTCCGAAAGAATCGTATCTTGTGCATCGGTTTTTTTGCTAAAAATGTTACTGTTTTTATGGCCATGAATAGGATAATCGAAGCTGACTACTCAACTTGGGTGGCCGAATTGAAGAG
>JBBAAF010000191.1:0-6336 GCA_041658425.1 Bacteroidales bacterium
CAAAAGTCAGAGCCAACGCCCCACCCATCACCCTACACAACTCCTCCGGCTCTAACCTTCCTGTGTAAACGATATCCATGCCGGAGTTACTTGCCCCCTCCTTCCTAAGGAGGGGGTTGGGGGAGGTCCACATCCTCTGCCCCACAACAACCATCTTCACCTCCAATCCCGTCTTCCCAATGAACTGATAGTATCCCTTCAACAGGTTGTCGACATTCTTGCGCGGATGCAGAGATCCAACATAAAGAAAGTAGGGCAGGCCATCCGAGTATTGTCTGCGGACTGTCTGTATTTCGTTGTCAGTTATCGGTTTATAAGCCTCATTTACCCCGTTGTAAACAACGCGAATGACCGGTCGCGCAACGCCGTAAGTTTTTATTATATCCTTTTGTGAATAATGCGATACCGTGCAGATCCTATAAGCCTTGCGTACAAATCTGGGGAAGAAAAAATTATAGTAAACACGCGGCCAGAAAGGCAAATCTTTCGGCCGGTGCGCAAAACTGATGTCATGAATCACCGGAATTGATCTCACTTTTGTCCGCAACGAAAGAAATCCATCGGGCGAAAAGAAAATATCAGCCTTGTATTTACGGAGGATGCGCGGAATAACAAATTCCAGCCAGAGAAACCAGAGAACAGGATGCCGGGTGGGCGGACCGGCTACCACCGGGGTTATGTTGTTTGAAAAAATAAAGGAGGGATCGTAGGGCCTGTCGAATAGGAAGATGAACCGGTGCTCCGGATGGTCACGTGTGATCCGCCTAAGGGTCTGATAGGTGAACCACCCGATCCCTTCGAGCTTGTTTTTGAGCAATAACCGGCAATTGACCGCTATAACCATCTTCCAAAGGTAATCGGTTTCAACACCTAAATTTAGTACATTTGGAACCAATAAAATTTGGGCATTGTTGGATAGCAAGTAAAGCCGAAGAATCTTGAAACGAAAATTCATCACGAACCTGGTCCTGATTATTCTCTTGAATCTGTTGATCAAGCCGTTATGGATATTCGGCATCGATCGCCACGTTCAAAATATGTTCCCGGATCAGTTCGGATTATATTCCGCCCTGTTCAATCTTTCCTTCCTCCTGAGTATCGTCTTCGATTTGGGCCTTACGAGTTATAATAACCGCAACATCTCGCAGAATCACTACCTGCTGCGAAAATACTTCTCCAGCATCGTGATCCTGAAACTCATCCTTGCCCTGTTGTACGGACTGGTTGCATTCGGTATTGCCATTGTCATGGGATACTCGGGCAAGCAGCTGAATTTGCTGTTCTTCCTGGTCCTGAGTCAAATGCTGGTGTCTTTTACTCTATATCTGAGATCTAATGTGGCTGGCATGCAGATGCATACTGCCAATTCTATTATATCAATCCTCGACCGTGCGCTGATGATCGGGTTTTGTGCGGTGCTCATCTGGGGAAAGATCCGCGGTTTAACTTTCAGTATCGCCTGGTTTGTCTATGCCCAAACGGCCGCATACTTCCTGACGGCTGTCATCTGCTTCCTGATTGTGGCCTGGAAATCGAAGTTCCCGAAATTGCGTTACGATCATAAATTTTTCATTGTGGTCATCCGGCAATCCTGGCCGTATGCCCTAATGGCACTTCTGATGGTTGCCTACACCCGGATGGATGTGATCATGCTCGAAAAGATGCTCCGGCCCCAGGGCGCCATCGAAGCAGGTATTTATTACAACGGCTTCCGGCTCTTCGATGCTACCTATCAGTTCGCGCTCCTGTTTGCCGTACTGCTCCTCCCGATGTTCAGTAAAATGATCAAGGAAAAGCAAGAGGTTCATGGACTTACAATGCTTTCCTCACTTCTGTTATTCATTCCAACCATCGCCCTGGCAATCGGATCACAGGTGTATCGCACCGAGATCATGGACCTGCTCTACGACCAGAATGTTCAGGAATCCTCTGCTTTTTTTGGTATTCTGATGTTCTCGTTTCTGGGAATGGCCGGCACAATCATCTACGGAACCCTGCTTACCGCAAACGGAAACCTTAAAGCACTGAACATTACATCCGCTATCGCATTGGCTATCAATATTTTACTTAATGTGATACTCATTCCCCGTTACCAAGCCTTTGGTGCAGCAATCGCCTGCCTCGCCACCCAGGTATTCGCCGGTTTTTCGCAATACGTGATCACTGCTGTAAAATTCAAATTCAGAATAAATTATGGCCTGATATTCAGACTGTTCATTTATATATCCGGCGTAATCCTCCTGGGCATCGGATCGCATCGGTTGGAAATAGCCTGGTGGATGAGCTTCCTCGGCATGATTACCGCAGCAATGATTCTCGCGATGGTACTGAACCTGATCAACCTCAGAGGAATGGTACGGTTAATTTTTTCTTCAGAACCGTAATTTGCTAATATGCTAAAAATCAACCATATAACTCTTCACTAACCCCAGACTTCAGTCTGGGGACTAACAACGAAATAAGTGGCTATGAAACAACAAGTTACCATCGGCATCGACATCGGGGGCACCAATACCAAGATCGGTGTGGTGGATCCGGATGGAAAAATTCTGGCACATAGCCGGATTACGACCACCAACTACCCGAAGATTGCGGCATTTGTTGCAGCTCTTGATTCGGAGATTCATGGCCTGCTGGAAAAATCGGGCGAGGTGGAGCTCGCAGCTATCGGGATCGGTGCGCCCAATGGCAACTATCATAAGGGTACCATCGAGCAGGCGCCAAACTTGGCATGGAAAGGCGTTGTGCCACTGTGCGATATGCTCTCGAAATACTTTCCGGTGCCGGTGGTTTTAACCAACGATGCCAATGCAGCAGCGCTCGGCGAAATGATCTACGGTGGAGCCAAAGGGATGAAAAACTTCATCATCCTTACTCTCGGCACCGGACTGGGCAGCGGGATTGTGATCAATGGGGAGCTGGTGTATGGCAAAACCGGGTTCGGGGGCGAGATGGGCCATCTTACCATGGAACCCTTTGGCCGCGAGTGCGGATGCGGTCGTGAAGGGTGCCTCGAGACGTACGTTTCAGCCACCGGTATCGTGAAAACCGTTTTTGAGCTTTTCGCCGAACGCCGCGATCCGAGTGCCTTGCGGAAAATCCCTTTCGATGATCTTACTTCCAAAATGATCGCGGAGGCCGCCGATAAAGGCGACCAGATAGCCCTGGCAGCCTTTGAGCAAACGGCAGAGATGCTCGCTACAGCCATCAACAACGCAGCCGCCTTCTGCAGTCCCGAAGCGATCTTCCTGTTCGGCGGACTCGCTCAGTCGGGCGATCTGCTGCTCGATCCGCTCAACCGGTTTGTCGATGAAAACATCATGGGCTACTACCGCAGATCATTTAAAATATTGCCCTCCAACCTCTGCGAAGCCGATGCCGCTATACTTGGCGCGAGTGCTTTAGCCGTTAAAGCAATAAGACTATAAGACTATAAGACTATAAGACTATAAGACTATAAGACTATAAGACCGGTACCTCAAAACCTCTAACCATTAACCTCTAACCATTAACCTCTAACCATTAACCTCTAACCATTAACCTCTAACCATTAACCTCTAACCATTAATTCGCAACTTATATGAAGACGCTACTCGTCCCTTTTCTCTGCTTCTCTTCATTGATGCCCGACATGGCTGAAATTTCCAAGGCTCTTGATAAGCTCGGCGAAGGCTATGCCATCGACTGCGTTAATTGGCCGGGATATGAGTATCAACCAAAAGTCAGGTTTAATATCGGATACGGAGAAAAAGAGATCTACCTGAAGTATTATGTTCATGAGCAATATGTTATGGCTCAAAAAGGAAAATCGAACGAGTCAGTGTGCGAGGATTCCTGTGTGGAATTCTTTGTATCGCCCGATTCTGATGGCATCTATTATAATTTCGAATTTAACCCCATCGGCACCTGCCTGGTAGGCATAGGAACCGGTCGGGCCGATAGTAAGGTGGTTGATCCGGAGTACATCAGTAAAATCCGGCGGTTAGGCACCATGGGAACCGCACCGTTTGATGAAAAAACCGGCGACCAATACTGGGAACTCACGGTCGCTATACCGGTAGATGCTTTTGCAGGAAAGGACATTAAAACCCTGTCGGGCAAAGTGTTCCATGCCAACTTTTACAAGTGCGGCGATAAACTCACCCGGCCCCACTACCTCACCTGGAATCCCATCGGCACAGCGAATCCGGATTACCACCGGCCGGAATTTTTCGGTACGATCCAATTTGAACCAAAGAAATGATAATATGCGCTTAGTGTTTAACGTAATTAATAAGGTGTATGAAAGGCAACTGTATTATCGGACAATCGGGGGGACCCACCTCCGTTATTAACTCAAGTCTTGCGGGCGTGGCTAAGGCGATCCGGAAGTCGGAGAAGTTTGGAACTCTGTATGGCATGAGATATGGCATCGAGGGATTTATGAACGAGTGGCTCATCAATCTCAGCGAACAACCGAAGGATCTCCTCAAAGGGTTGCGGTACACACCCGGATCGGCCCTGGGCTCATCGAGGCATAAACTTAAAGACGAGGACTTTCCACGGATCATGGAAGTTCTGAAAAAGTACGATATCCGCTATTTTTTCCTGATTGGCGGAAATGATACCATGGATACGATCAACCGCGTGGAGGTTCATTGCCGTAAGGAGGGATATGAGCTCACTGGTGTCGGAATTCCGAAAACAGTTGATAATGATTTATTTGGGACCGATCACACTCCCGGTTTTCCTTCCGCAGCACGGAGCAATATCCTGAATGTCATGCAGGCCGGCGTTCTCGCCCGCGATATGAAAAAGGTGGATCAGTTTGTTGTTTATCAAACCATTGGACGTGATGCCGGATGGCTGGGTGCCGCTACTGCAGCCGGAAAAATCCATGAGGATGATGCCCCGCACCTGATCTACTGCCCGGAGTTTACTTTCGATCGAGATAAGTTCCTGGCCGATGTGGATGGTGCCTATAAGAAATATGGCTATGTATCAGTCGTTTGCGGCGAAGGTTTGAAGTATGCCGATGGAACTCCGGTTAGCGCTTCTCAAACAAAGGATAAATTTAACAACACCGAATTCGGGGCCATGGGCGGCGCCAGCGTCGGACTCAACCTGCATCGCATGATCAGTGAGGAGTTTGGATTCCGGGGCGAGTTTCAGATTACCGAATCGCTCATCATGTCGGATTTCGTTCGATCGGTAGAGCTCGATCAGCTCGAGGCTTATGCAGCGGGACAGGCAGCGGTCCGGTTGGCGCTGGAGGGCGAATCGGGCAATATGGTTACCATTGAAAGGCTATCCAACGATCCCTATGAAAGCACCTTTGGAAAAATACCTTTGCATGAGGTTGCAGTGAAGGCAAAGCCAATGCCACGCGAGTATTTTAATGAAGCCGGAAATTTTGTGAGCCCCGCCTTTTTGGATTATATTCGCCCCCTTATTGGCGATCTGCCGGAATTTGTAAAATTCAAATGATGCGAAAATTTAATAACGTCGTTGTTTCTGTTCATGCGCATCCGGATGATACCGAAGCCTGGTGTGCCGGTACGTTGAAGCTGCTGAAAGATCACGGGTACAAAATCGTGATTGTCACCCTCACCGCCGGGGGCATGGGCGGAATCGGTTCAACCGAAGATAAAACTATCGCCATTCGCCGCGAGGAGGCTCGTAAAGCTGCTGCCGTACTGGATGCAGAATACATCTGTTTGGGCGGTCGCGATGGCTATCTTTTTGATACAGTGGATTTAAGATTAGATGTCACCCGGATCATCCGGGAATATAAAGCCGGTATCGTGATGACCCATCTGCCAATGGATTATCATATCGACCACCGCACTACCTGTAACATCGTGGAAGCTGCCGCTATGGTTGCAACTTTACCGAATGTACCGGTCCCGGAAGAGCCTTTGACGATAACCCCTTTGCTTTATCACACCGCTCCGCTTACCTTGACCGATCCGATCGGGGCACCCATCGCAAAACCTCATTTCTTTGTGGATGTAACCTCTGTGATGAGTACCAAACAGGAAATGCTTCAGCATCATGAATCCCAAAAGGAACTCATGCGGGTGATGCACAAGATGGATGATTTCTTCGGCGTGGTTTACCAGGGAAATAAAGATTACGGCGCCATGGTTGGCATGGATTATGCCGAAGTTTTCTGGCAGCATCTGGGAGGTGGGTTTCAAAGAGATCCGATCATACAAGAGGAATTATCAAAGTTTATCAGATACAATAATTAGGTTGCAACCCGAAACCCGAAACCCAAATCATTAATTGTAAATCCCATGAATCTGAATAGTGAAAAGTACTCGAAGTTTGCCTTGGTACGAGAGATGTTAGAAA
>JBBAAF010000192.1:0-6242 GCA_041658425.1 Bacteroidales bacterium
ATCAGGTCGATTTCAGTGGTACAACCCGTTACAGCGACCAGAAGTGCCCAAAGTCCAGATCTTAAACTTATAATCATCAGTTGTCAGGTTGTGAAGGTACCTACCCCAACCCCTCCCTGAAGCAGGGAGGGGCTTTGCTCCGAGGGAAATCTGGAGCTCATTCCCCCTCCCTGTTTCAGGGAGGGGGTCAGGGGGTGGGTACCTTCCAAAAAACCATTAATTATGCGGGGGGACGAATAAAAGTATCTGTTTTTTCAATACAAACAACCGTTGTTAACCAATTTTTGGTGGACATAAGGGAATTTTCGCATGAACAAGTACCTTTGGTCTAATACAAAAACTTCATGAATCCAACCGAAATTTCACTGGTCATTCCGTTGTTGAATGAAGAAGGCAACATTAACGAGTTGGTGCTCAGGCTCAGGAGTACCCTGGATAACCTCGGTAAATCCTGGGAAATTATCCTGGTTGATGACGGCAGCAGCGACAATACTTTCCAAAAGATCAGGCAATTTGCCAAAGAGGATCCGCGGATTATCGGGTTATCGTTATCCAGGAATTTCGGCCAGCAGATTGCCCTGATTGCCGGGTTGCATGAAGCCGGCGGGAAATTGATCATTACCCTTGATGCTGATCTTCAGCATCCGCCCGAACTGATACCCCGTTTAATTGAAGTCCAGTCGGAAGGTTATGATATTGTCAATACCAAACGGATCGAACACCAGGGAACCGGACGGTTTAAGAAATGGTCGTCGGCCGGATTTTATGCTATCCTTAACAGGCTCAGCGATGTAAAACTGGAGCCCGGATCTGCCGATTTCCGCCTATTTACGCGCCAGGCCCTCGACGCTTTTCTTGCCTTTCCCGAGAAAGACCGGTTTAACCGCGGCCTGGTCGTTTGGATGGGTTTTAAGCAAGGTATTGTCTCCTATGTGGCTCCTCCCCGAACCCAGGGACAAACAAATTACACCCTTAAGAGAATGATGCGGCTTGGACTCGATGGGATAACAGCCTTCTCCAGCAAGCCATTAAGAATATCCGCCTACCTGGGGATTGTCACAACCATAGTGGGCCTGTTATATATGATCTACGCATTGATCGCTTACCTCACCGGCCATACCTCTCCCGGTTGGACCTCCCTGATAGCAGTGGTGGTGTTGCTCGGTGGTGTTCAGCTGTTATGCCTGGGAATTATCGGAGAATATATTGCCCGGATTTATAATGAATCCAAGAACCGACCGTTGTTTTTCATTAAAGACAATACACGGGAACCCCTGGAATAACATGAACCGCCAGTTATCATTAAAAATCGGATGGATTGCCACTGTTCTGATCAGTGCATCATTAATCTGCATTTATTTTACTCCGGTAGTTAAATCGCTCAATACCACATTGTTCTGCTCCGGAGGCGACGGACTGAAATCTTATTACTGTTACCTCTATCATATTAAAGATGACCCCACTGCGCTGAGATTCGACGGGATGAATTATCCATACGGGGAAACGATTTTTTTTACGGATAATCAGCCGTTTTTAAGCGAAACCATGCGCCTTTTCTGTAAGGTGTTTCCGGGTCTTTATCACTATTCAATTGCCGTATGGAACGGAGCGCTCTTATTATCGATCGTCCTGGCCGCCCTTTTCATTTACCTTATCCTGGTTGAGCTTGGACTGCCGGTTGTCATGAGCCTGGCAGCCGGTATCGGGATTTCCATGCTCTCCCCGCAAATAGGCAGGATGGGTGCGCACTTTTCGCTCTCCTACGTGTTTGTGATTCCGATGGCTTTATACCTGCTTTTGAAATTCTCCAAAAAACCTTCATACAAATACAGCCTTGCCATGTTCTGCCTGATCATCTGGTCAGGAGCAACCCACATGTACTATATCGCGTTTCTGGCTATGCTGATTTTTCTTTTCTGGATGTTTTTCGGGATCGGGCGGCCAGATGTTTATGGCAAATGGAAAACCTGGCTGCCGCATGTCATTATTCAGCTCGTTCTTCCGGTAATCATCGTCCAGTTGCTAATATATATTTCAACTGATGCCTTCGACCGTGGAAAGTATCCTTATGGCTTCCTGTATTACCGGGCCTATCCTGAGAGTGTTTTCCTGCCTGCCGATCGTCACTACGGGTCTTTTATCCAACAGATAATCAGCTATAAACATATCAACTGGGAAGGTTTTGCCTATATCGGGATGGTGGCTACCCTGGCTTGTACCCTCTTTTTCGGAAGGGTTATTGCCCGGCTGTTCAGGGGACTGTTTCGTACCGGGTTCCTGTATGACAATAACTTTTTCCTCACCTACCTGTTCTGGGGCTCCTTCCTCATTTTGCTGTACTCTTTCGGGATCCCATTCATTATGGGGATGGAAAATTTAGTCGATTATATAGGCCCGATCAGGCAAATCCGCGGTGTTGGCCGGTTTGCCTGGGTTTTCTATTATGCTATGAATATTCTGGCGGTTTATTCGGTCTGGAGATTTTTCCAAAGTAAACAACAGAAAGTCATACCCTGGATTCTTATGTCTTTTACCTTTCTGATCCTGCTTGCCGAAGCGCATGTGAACTTTAAAAATATTTTCCCCTACATCAATAAGAAAAATCCGGAATTCATTGATAATGACAATAATTTACCGGCAGATGCCTGGGTTAAAAATATCGATCCATCGAAATACCAGTCTATACTTCCGCTCCCTTTCTTCCATATCGGATCCGAGAATATCTGGCTGGAATCAACCTGCGGCATGGACGAGGAGGCCTTTAAGGTTTCTTTAAAGACGGGTCTTCCAATGCACGCGGTAATGATGGGCCGGACTTCTCTCTCGCAAACCTATAAATCACTGGAGCTGGTGTGGGAACCCTACCGGAATCCTGCTATCCTTGGTGAGCTGCCTTCATCCAAACCCATCCTGGTTCTTTCGGCTGCCTGTGATCAGCTTGGAACGGGTGAACGCCTGATCCTTCAGCATAGCCGGCCGGTGGCCAATCTGGGCAATTTTAACTTAAGCGAAATATCCCCCGATACCTTACGAAATCTAACCCGGGAGCATATTCTTGCTCTCCAAGGATCGAAAGATCCGTCTGCTGTTTTCGACGGGAAAAAATTCATGATGCCGGATACCACCGTAGCTTATACCTATCTGAATTTTTCCGAGAATAATGCTGATTCCGGATATCTGGGCGGCGGAACGCTGGTGCTTCCCTATAAAGCTCCCGGAAAGATCTTTCGCGACAAGATCAACGATATCTCATTACCGGCCAACGTAACTTTTTCTTTCTGGGTAAAAAATATCAAGGATGATAACATGCCAAGGATGACACTGGAAACCGTGAATTTTAATTCCGCCGGTAAGGCTACCGGTTACATCGTTTCCATCTGGGGAAGATATCTTAAGCAGCTTGATGGCCCCTGGGGATTGATTGAGTTCACGATCCCGGTGGCGGCGGGTGAATCAGTCTCCCTCGCACTGTTTCCCGGTAAGGTTAAAAAAGATATTATCATCGACGATTTTCTGATCCGCAGAGCCGACACAGATATATATGGAACAGAGGCTGATAAAGGCTGGATTCTCAACAACAGGTTCTATCCGGCCGGGATGCTGAAATAGATTTTCGATCGGAAGGTGGTTATCCCCGTAACCTGAATAATATAGATGCCCGGCGCAATGTCGCTGCTTAAATCAAGCGGGAACACGCTCTTTCCGGCTTTAATGGAATAGCTCCTGGTTAACAGCACTTTTCCTGTTAAATCAAAGATCATCAGATCAATATTTCCACCCCGGTTGGTTTCGATCTGAACATACGCCCTATCCGTTACCGGGTTGGGATAAATAAGGATTTTCGGATTATTAAGATCATTATCGTTTGTATCCAGCGGTGCTGTCGACAGGGATAGCTCACGATAGGCACTCAATCCCTGATAATCCTCCACACAAACGGGGATGATCCAGGTTTTCCCCGCTTCCATTGGTTTGCAGCTTAAAAAACCATCCCGGGTAAGCTGCAGATCTTCGGGCAAAACAGCCGGCTGAAACCGGATATTCAGTCCGGCTGATATGCCGGTTGCATTCACATTCGGGTAATACGACTGTTCCTTACTTCCACCGGTTAATCCTATCAGCCAGGGAGTTGAGGTGTTATTCTGAAAATTTCCATAGTAGAATTCAATTACACCGCTGGGATAGATCCGGGCAGCAAAATTCACATCTGAAATTTGACCGTTGCTGGTCATCGATGCGTTCCAATAAACCGTGACCCCTGACGGATGGGCCTCATAATAAACCCCGTCGAGGTAATCTGAATACTGGAATTCCGTGCTGTAAAATGGATAAATGGCGGTGTTTAGTCCGAGCAACTCCCTTAATTCAAAGCCGTATGGAATAAACAGATCGTTTTGTACTAATAAAATACCTCCCTTTCCGGCAATGGTTATTTCGCGATAAATCTTTCCGTTATAGGGAAAATCAAAGGGTAGGGCAACAGTTTTTTTATCACTGTTTCCACCACCTTCCGGTAAGACTTTGTTCTGGAATGTGGTTGGGAATTGTGCATCAAATTTGATTTCAGAGTAGGTATTCCCCACCGGGAGCCACTTATAGGGGGCCGTTCCGCCTTCTGCACTCAGTTTCACCTGGAAATCCTGTCCGGCAGTGGCTCCCGGCAATTGTGCCGTTGCAATAGCGGGACCATTGAAGGATGGAGTCACCACCACCGGCAATGCCATATAGGTTTTTTCGATGGGTACATTCTGCTGGTAGCCCGGATGTTCCTTCTCTCCGTTAACATATTCATTGATAGAGAAATACTCAATAATTCCATCGCTGGTGGATGCCGGGTCCTGTTCGCACACGACCAGGAAAAATGCGACTGGTTTTCCGCTCTCTACATGACTGAGCAGGGGAGTTGCATCGATTCCGATCTCAATTAAATCAGGATCATCAGGTACTCTGCCCTGCATGGGAAACGAACCACCCTGGTAATGAAATACCGGCTGATCCAGAATAAACTGAGGCTCTTTCGCACCGGAATCCTGGGATACCCCTGCCGTGATCCATATTTTCGATCGATTTGGGTATCTGAGCCGGGTGCGCAAGGTTAGCTGAGGTTTATAGCTCTTATGCGGTTTGGCAACCACCACCGATTTCATCCAGATCCCTCCCTGATCCTGGTGAAGCGGAAGGATCCGGTAGGGCACATAGGCCCTTCCCTCGCTGCCCCATTCCGTGCCGTAAGTATTGACACAGATCAGCGCGCCGATCTCCCAGTCGGCCATGGTAATTTTGCCATCGCCATTGGTATCCAGATTATTGGTGTATCTGCCATCATTATTGAAATCGAACCTCACCGAATCATTGTATCCGGTGAATGTCATGGCATGGCCCACTTCCGGCCCGAAATTGGGGATGAGAATCTTCCCGGCATCTTCGGTACCCTCGGGTAAAGGCCAAAACTGAAGATCCAGCGTGGCAAGCTGAAAATTTGCAACGCCGCCGGGCTGATACTCCCCGATGTGGTCATATAACCAGTGTTTTAAGGTTTGGAGGCCCTGTTCGGTGCTCACATCAATCGAGTACACCTCTTCCACCCGGTTCTGCATGCCGCGGTAATATCGGTAATATCCGCTCATCCACTTGGTTTCATTGATGGAGTAATTGCCAAAATCCGACCAGTTCGGGCAACCGATCGCATTGACCATATCCCAGCTTTCGAAATACGATACCCCTGTATCCGCATTGGCGGAATTCATCATGTTCCACGTAAAAAATGTCGGCAGCCTGTTCTCCTCATAGATGGCATCCAGGTTCCGTAACGCATTTAATTCATAGGTAAATTCAACACTGATAGAAGCCGCCTGATTGCAGCTGTAACCATATTGCGTAAAAATAGCAGGGAAGTATTTGGTTCGTGAATTGTCGACCTTATAAGGCAATCCTGATGATTTAAGTCCGGCAGGCATGGATAGCACCGGCAATTGCGCCAGCCTGAGGCTGTCGTAATCCTGCCCTTTGGCAATTATTCCTGCCAAAGCAAAAACGGCACCCATCAGAAATCTTTTATAAGAATCGCCCATGCTTTTAAAAATATCTGGCGATAAAGATAAAAATATTGGGGCAAAAGGGCTCCGGGGCACATGGACCATGCGGAACTTAAAAATAGGAGATTTATTTTTTGCTATATGGAACGAGATCAGTACTTTTAAGACAAAGAACCGAATGCAATGTCCAGATTACTTATTCTGGTG
>JBBAAF010000193.1:0-6201 GCA_041658425.1 Bacteroidales bacterium
GATGGCCTCACGGGCGGCTTTCCTTGCAAGCTCACGATTTTCCGGACCATCCACAACCGAATGAGGGATTTTTGTATATAGTACCATTTCAGCCGGATCGTATAATCCTAAACGAAAACGGGAGAGAAGAATCCGATGTACAGCTGTGTCAATCGTAGCTTCAGAAACCAAACCTTTTTTAACAACCTCTGCCAGGGATGCTTTAAAACAATCACCGCACTCCAGATCAAGCCCTGAGTTTAATGCCAGCGCAATCGCTTCCTCAACATTGGCGACATATTTGTGTCCTTCATATAAATCTTTAATTCCATTGCAATCGGAAACAACAGTTCCGTCGAAGCCCCAATCATTACGCAGAATATCAGTCAAGAGAAGTTTATTACCAGCACAAGGAACGCCATTCAGCCTGTTATAAGCAGCCATTACCTGCTCCACTTTTCCCTCTTCTACAAGTACCCGATAAGGACGAAGGTAATACTCGTGCAATAGCTGTTCATCAATTTCGGAAGAACCGTTATGGCGGCACCACTCCTCATTATTCGCTGCAAAATGCTTTGGTGCTGCTATGGTTTTCAAATATTTGGGATGATCTCCCTGAATGCCCTTTACAAAAGCAAGACTCAACTGCGAGGTTAAATACGGATCTTCTCCATAACATTCCTCCGTCCTTCCCCATCGCGGATCGCGGGCCATTTCCACTACGGGAGCCCAGAAAGTAAGGCCGGTTTTCGGTATTCCTGCATGAACCCGTGCCCTCGATTCATCTGACATTGCATTAGCGACTTCGTAAACGGTCCTTTTATTCCATGTGGCAGCTTGAGCAATGGCCTGGGGAAATATGGTGGCCACATCACCTGAACGGGCAATAACACAATGACCTGCCTCGCCGCCCCATTGATATCCGGGGATTCCGAAGCGCGTTAGCTCAGTTGGGGTCCGGGTCATCATCTGTGATAATTTCTCTTCCAAAGTCATGCGTGAAAGCAAATCATCTACACGCACTTTAAAGGATTGATTATAATCAAGATAAATAGGTTTTGGATTATGTTGATACGATTCTCCCCAAACCATCACAAGAACGGGATATCCGGAGGCTTTTAATTCTGAATAATTAAGCTCCAGATATTCATCATCGCCCCAGTACGGGAGCCTGTCCCAAACCGTATGTCCCAGTTCCAGTTCATGTCCCGGCACTACCAATTCCGGATTAAAACCTCTGACAATCCTGGAAATATCCATCGTCCAGGCATTAGGCATCAAAATATCAACATGATGATTTTGAGCAATTTTATCAATCCAGTCATAGTCGATCATGAAATCACCTTCATTAATCTGATCACCCAAATGAGCCACAGTAATTCCTTCCGGAGTCTTAACCAATGCAACATTATTATCTGCTGAACGCAATTGATGACCGGGATAAATAATAACATCCAGCACGCTCTTGTTAGATAGTTTGAGTTTTTGAATTTCATCCGGAATCCGATCCAGGTGTGTGATCTGCGAAAAGATAGGATCATCCTTCCAAACCTGTTTGGGAGCCACAACCGGTCGACCCAGCCTGATAAAATCTTCGGCAACCTCTTTGTCTGCATGATCCGCATGTTTGTGACTAATAAACAAGACATCACATTGTTCGACAATACGATCAATTTCGCTGGATGATAATGTAAAGTCAGCTGATCCGGAAGTCGCGCCACTGACAATATCAAAAGCCAGGGTGACTGATTTTGTGCGTACAATAAATCCCATATTGTAAACCTTCCAAATCTTTGCTCCCTTCTCCACTTTAATCTCTTCCAGCTCTTTAATCAGTTGATTGGTCTGTGCATGAAAAAATGCCTGCGCAGGCTTTCTAAATGCGGCATATTTTTCATGAAAAACAGCATCCATGAGTAATTTGGCAAATCCCCTTTCCCTGCCCTCGTGTATGATTGGTGGATATTCTGAAAGGATTGAATGTACTGTATCGAGAAATACCTTTGCCTGCCGGTCTAAGTAATCATTATCCTTCTGGCTAAGTTGAGGATCAGGAATACCCCCAACCTGTTGAGGCTGTAAACTTTGTGCGGTTGTTTGCTGAATGCCGGAAAAAATAAAAAACAGTAGCAGAAAAACACAATAGAATTTTATCCTTTTCATCTTGAATACTTTAATTTCTGTTAACACTAAGTTCATCCAGCACAAAATTTAGTAACGAATAGGGATAGAGCACATTATGTACCTTTTCAACCACAATCTCTTTTGGCAAAGTAAACGAGGCTTTGATGCGGATATCTTTCGAGGATGCACCAATACGCACCTGGTAGTCGCCCTTATCTGCTACCCATGCGCTAATACCGCTCCAGAAGGAAGCCAGGGAACGAGCATCTAGTTCAAAAGAAAGCTGCTGGCTCTCTCCTGGCTGTAGCAGCTGTGTTTTGGCAAATCCTTTAAGCTCTTGGGCTGGTTTCTCAATCTCCGCATTGGGAGCTGCAAGGTAGAGTTGCACCACCTCTTTGCCTGGCACCTTTCCGGTATTTTTCACGGTTACGTTTACCTTCATCTTATTGGCGAAGGTAGAGCTGCTCAATTTCAGATCCGAGTATTCAAAAGTTGTGTATGAGAGGCCATAACCAAACTCGTAGGCTGTAGGTACATTAAAAGAGTCGTAGTAGCGATACCCAACGTAAATACCCTCATTGTATAGCACAGGGTTAATATTTACTTTTTCAGATTCGGGTTCTCCAATAAAGTTTGACGCAGAAGGTACATCTTCATATTTCATCGGGAATGATGTAGGCAATTTCGCGGAGGGGTTTACATCTCCCTTTAGCACATCTGTAACAGCATTACCGCCCTGTTGTCCTGTTTGCCAGGCCAGAAGGATAGCGTCGGGGAGGTCTCTCCAGCTAGCTGTTTCAAAGGCACCTCCGACATTAAGAACTACCACTACCTTCTTTCCTGCAGCATGGTATACATCGCACACATCACGCACTAAATTTTGCTCCACTTTATCCAGTGGAATATAACCATTATCGTGTCCTTCTCCTCCCGTGCGTCCAATGGTAATAACTGCGATGTCAGAGCCAGCTACCTGCTGTGCAATGGTTGCTTTAGACATATTGAGCTCCGGATGGAATGGAACTATCCGTCTTTGAAAGTAGTCGTTGACTTTGCGATTATGGACAAGTATGGTATCAACAAAATTCGAATAGGTATCATCAAGGTACTTTACTACCTGGAATCCCGCATTTTTTAACCCCTCGCTAACCGATACGGAGTGCTTTGGCTTTGACTCTCCGCTACCCGTTCCGCTGGCAACAAAATAGTAGGAGCCCTTACTAAAAAGTGCAACCGTTTTGATATTGGCCTTGAATGGCAGCGTAGCGTTGCTATTTTTAAGCAGTACAATAGCCTCACCGGCCGACTCTCTTGCCAGCGCATTATGTGAAACTTTATCAAAATTTAACGATGGTTTGTAGCCCTTAAAACGAGGAGTCTTCATCTTAAATTTTAATACGTACTCCAAACTCTTATCAATCTCTTTTTCATCAAGCGTTTTGTTTTTCAAGGCCGCTTTAAGTTCTTCAATTTCGGCCTTGCTGCCACTCATAAGAAGGTTGCTACCTCCTCTTATCTTTGCCACTGCACTACCCAATCCGTCCCAGTCGGTCATGAATAGTCCATCGAAACCCCACTCCTCACGGGCAACAGTTCTGAGCAGCTCGGGATTTTCGGCAGTATAGTATCCGTTGAACTTATTGTATGAGGTCATGATTGACCATGGATTACTTTCTTTCACAGCAATTTCAAATCCGCGCAGATATACTTCGCGCAAGGCCCTCTGACTGATAATCGCATCGTAGCTTCTTCTGTTGGTCTCCTGATTGTTTGCTGCAAAGTGCTTGATAGCAGCACCAACGCCTTGCGATTGCACTCCACGAACATAAGCTGCTGTAATTTTTCCCGACAGCAGTGGATCTTCCGAAAAGTACTCGAAGTTACGACCACACATAGGATTGCGATGTATATTTAAGCCCGGCTCTAGCATAATATCAACATTCGACTCTATCACCTCGTTACCTATAGCCACACCCACTTTTTCTATCAGCTCTGTATTCCAAGTAGCAGCCAGAGATGTTTCGCTGGGAAAAGCAGTATATCGAACCTCTTGTGCTGAATCTTTGGGGTTGGTGCAGGCAATGGCAACACCTCCCATCACTGTAGATTTTATGCCCAACCGAGGTATACCCCAAACGCAACCATCTACAATAGGAGTAAAAAGTGGCGCACTATAAGAAGTTGTATTATCCTCAATGCTGAAGCCCGATTTTGGGTTATAAGCTGGCACTCCTGAAGGAGGTGTTTTCCCATCTCCTACTCCTACCGTTAGCGCTATTTTCTCCTCTATAGTCATCGCAGCTATTACATCCTCTACCTTATCCTTCCCTAACTGTGGAAGGACTCCCAATTGAGATTTTTTACTGCTACAGCCTTGCAGAAACAGTTGTGAAATCATGAGGAGTAATAGTAATCGTACAATTTTTTTCATATTTTTTAATTTGGCAATACAATTCATGTTATAATGACCTATGATTTTTGAGGTTGCCGGATTTTCTGAAATGAAATAAATGAAACAATCAGAGCAGAAACCAGAAAAATAATATCCACAATAAATTTTCCGCAAACAATTTTACAAAACGATAAACCTGAAATATTTAAACTTTCGGGATTAATAAACAGCCTTAAAAAAGAAATAGTGACGGTGGACCAAACCAGAAGCAGAAACAGGGTATGCAATATATTCTTTCGCTGTTGAAAGAAGGCCGTCAGCAAAGCCACAATCGTGGTCATGAGTAAAATAAGGACAAACCGCACCGTGAATGGAGAATTCGCCGTTGTTTCCGGATAAAAATCGCTGATCAGGTTGATTGCCGCATGACAAAAAGTTAGGGTAATCGCTATTTGCCAGGCTGCTGAAGGAAAACGCATCACAGCGAGGATCATGATCAGGCCAAAGAACGCAAAATTGGAAAGGAGTATTGCAAAATCTCTTAATCCTATCATAGAGAATCCCTCAGTACCCTTGCCTGCCTCTACGATCGGATCTAACCAGGAAGAAAAACCCCAATAAATCAAAAGCCCTGCAATAAGCGTAACAGTAAATTCCTTCAAGAGCGTTTTAGAAGTTGAAATCGGTTCATCAGCAAGTTTTTCCTTGTACCGCAAAATTTCCTTCCTGCTAAGCCATGCTGAGTACCCCAAGGCTCCTCCAAGCAGCAGGCCGAAAGTAAATTCCATGGCTTTCCACCAGCTTTGAAAAATAACGTCACCGGGCAGATGGAAACCCAGCACCATCCAAAAACCGCCAAGTCCGAAACCTAATCCTCCTCCAATCAATCCCCACAAAGCAAAGCGGGAAATGATCTTAAAACCGGCTGTTTCAATTTTACTTTTGAGAAAAATTAAAAGAGCGATTGCGCCGACCAGAAGAGCGCCCCATGATTCCGAACGTGGATTGGCGTGATCGGAGAAATAGATAACCATTGGCTGGTTGATGAGTTTAAAGCCGGCCAGCATTCCGGCGAACAGCAATAAAAAACCTATAATTATTGTCTTCTTCGGTAAGCGGTTGTAAATCAATCCCATTCCTAAAACAATTCCTCCAAGCAAACCCCAGATCGCACCTTTCACAGTTATTCCGAGGGTTCCCCACCACTGGGTATCCGCATTTTTTAAAAAACCAAGCGTTTGACCGTAAGTCATTTCACCTCCCAACCCAATGCCAACAACACCAAAAACCACAAACACGGAAGCCATTCCGGCAGGAAGTTCCAATAACATAGATAAACTTAGAGCAACCAGCGCACCCGGAATCATGGCGCCAAAAGGGCCACCGCCAATGTGTCCCCTCAAACCCCATCCGAGCAACATGGTAATGGAAGGGAACACAATAAAAAGCCAGGAAGAATATCCCTCTTTTTTGATCATATCAGTTAGTTTTTTTCCAGTATCGAACGTTGTACCCGTAGAGTGAATAGTAAAGAATTACCAGGTAGGTTGGAACGAGCATCCAATAGGCATGGTGTGCTGACCAGATGTCGGACAAATACCCCCAGAGCAATGGAAGTATGGCTCCCCCTGCAATAGCCATAATCATTAAAGCTGAACCTAATTTTAAGAAACGACCGAGGTTGTGAATGGCAAGAGGCCAGATGG
>JBBAAF010000194.1:0-6086 GCA_041658425.1 Bacteroidales bacterium
GACGCAATTATGCGTCCCTACATGCTACCCCTTGCATGCCTGCTGCTATAATGGACGCAATTATGCGTCCCTACGGGCTACCCCTTGCATGCCTGCTGCTATAATGGACGCAATTATGCGTCCCTACATGCTACCCCTTGCATGCCTGCTGCTATAATGGACGCAATTATGCGTCCCTACGGGCTACCCCTTGCATGCCTGCTGCTATAATGGACGCAATTATGCGTCCCTACGGGCTACCCCTTGCATGCCTGCTGCTATAATGGACGCAATTATGCGTCCCTACATGCTACCCTTTGGCGGCCTACTGCCTACTGCCTACTGCCTTACGCCCTTCAGTATTCTGTTAAGACGGAACTTGCGGAGGTAATCGTACTTATTCTGACCCGACCAGATAATCCGTTTTGCTACACCAACGATATGATCAGCAGGAACAAACCCTATTTTCCGGCTATCGTCAGGGTTGTCCCGGTTATCACTGAGAACAAAATAGTAGTCCTTCTCAAATGTATAGGAAGCCACAATGTTCCCATCAATATGAACCCCGGCAAAATCAATCATAACGTCATGCCCCTCCTGGGTTTCTATGATGTCGCGGTAAAAATCAATGCTTCTGATGTCAATACCAATCGTCATCCCTTTGGAAGGAACCCTGAATGGCCCGAACTGGTCGCGGTTCCACTTGAAAAAATTGGAGAGCGGAAAATAATCCACTGATGCATCTCCGGGGAATTGTTTGGTTTCCCTGACATTCTTAATGCCGTCCGTTTTCTCAAGTATATCCCTGGCATCCTTCGGAAGATCAACATCGTATATTCCAATATTGGCCACAACCCTTGGTTTCTCAATGTCATATTTGCGAATGAATTCATTACCAATCGGTTGTCCTGAAGTAACTACCCGATATTCAGCCCTGGCTAATGCAGGAGGCATAATGGCTTTATTATTTACTGAAACTTGTTTATCCATGATCATCACCGTATCCGTAGGTAAGCCAACAATCCGGCTGATCATCAGCCTCTTCCGGTCGGTTGGCTTATCTGAGCCCGCCGGATAATTGAAAACAATGACTTCCTGCCTGGTGAGTTTTTTGAGGGCCGGCAACCTGAGATAAGGTAACCTTACCCCGTTAGCATAAGGAGCATTAGTTCCGGGAAGACCAATGATGGAAATCGGCAAACGCAGTCCCGCCCGGTATTTATTGACAATAACCCTGTCTCCCGGCAAAAGGGTGGACGCCATGTGAAAATTGCCGACGTTCGTTACCTGATAAAGGAAAACACGTACGATTATCAGGATCAGAAATGTCCATAACAGCCATTTCAGATATCTTATGTAATTCTTCATATAGCGTCTTATAGACGCAATTATGCGTCTCTACACATTCTTAACGTATTTTCATGAAAACCCGGTTCCATCTGATGTTGACCGGGAATTTCTTATCCTTGTTAAACGATAGATAAACAAATATTGGTTTGCCAACTATATGGTCCTCAGGAACAAAACCCCAAAATCTCGAATCTGCGGAATTGTGGCGGTTATCGCCCATCATCCAGTAATAATCCATCTTGAAGGTATAGGAGGTTGCCGGTTTACCATTGATAAGGATCTGGTTGCCCGAAATCTTTAAATCATTCCCCTCATAAGCATGGATAATCCGCTCATACAAAGGCAGATTCTGAAGTGTCAACTCAACGGTTTTGCCTTTCACAGGAATCCAGATCGGCCCATAATTATCGCGGTTCCACTTAAACTCTTCCCTGAAAGGAAAAGTCATGCCATCCCACTGACCGGCCGGATGCTCCAGGCGTTCAACGAATTTGACATTCGTGAGCTGACGGATAGCCCTGGCCTTTTTGGCTGATAATGGCAGGATATATTCTCCGTTTGAGAATTGTATTTCACTTTTTGATATGCCCAAAAGCTCCAGCTTTTTCTGATTTATTGGAGACCCATCGGTAACAATTTGATAATCAAACTGCATATTCTCGATGGAATCCTGGGGTATTCCATTAACATAAACCCAGTTGTGACGGACCTCGACGGTATCTCCGGGTATCCCGATGCAGCGTTTGATGAAATTCTCCTGGCGGTCAACCGGCCTTACTACAATCCGGCCAAAAACATCAGGGTTGTTAAGTACTGCCTGTCTGCCGTTGCGTCTGACAAGGCTGTAAAAGCTTTCGTTGCTCTGGATTTTGGTGCAAACAGTATCTCCTTCCGGATAATTAAATACGATCGGATCATTGTTTTTAACTTTGGTAAGTCCTGCCATCCGGCGGTATGGATTCTTTATCCACGTAAGAAAGGAATTCCTATCCTTGGTCAATGGCAAAGTGTGTTGAACCAAAGGGAAGGATAGGGGAGTAACCGGAACTCTTGGCCCGTAACTCACCTTGCTTACAAACAGATAATCCCCTATCAGCAACGACTTTTCCATCGACGAGGTAGGTATGTTAAAGTTCTGAAACAGAAACAAATTGATAAAAGAAACGGCTATCAGCGCAAATATCAGGGCGTCAACCCATTCAACGAACGCTGAATTCTTTTGGCCGCGCTTCTTCCAGAATGTCCAGTTGACACGCCGGGTGAGGTACATGTCGAAAATTATAGGTAACCCCAGTAACCATAGATAATTGTTGAGCCAGATTACCCAGAGCAGGTAAATAAGTGCAACAATTCCAAACTTGATGTACTGCTTGCGCGGGATGCTTTTAAAATCTGTTTTCATACGGGTGTATTAAATATTCTGTTCCAATAAATCCTGAATGGCTGGCCAGCTGTCCTGTTTGCTGAGAACCAGATTAGTACCGGTTTGCCGATAATATGATCTTCGGGCAGGAATCCCCAATGCCTGGAGTCTCTTGAATGATGGCGGCTATCGCCCAAAACAAAGAAGTAATCCTGTTTAAAGGCATAGGTATCCGCGGGCGATCCATTGATGAAGATTTGGTCCTGACGAACTTCCAGACGATTTTTCTCATAAACTTCAATAATTCTCTGGTATATGCAGAGATTCAGTAATGTCAGCCGGATTGAATCACCTTTCCCGGGCACAATTACCGGACCAAAGTTATCACGGTTCCATGGATACCTTGCATCGTGAGGGAAAATATTATAATCACCCCTGCCCGGTTCCATAAAATAGGCAGTGAGTGTAGTAACCTCGGGTCGCTGCCTGACCAAACTGATCTGATCAGCCCTCAATGGCATCAAATATCCCAATCCGGGCAAAATCTGCACTTCCGAAGCGCTTAAACCCAGCCTGGTCAGGAAATCCATGGGCAGTTGCCGGTTCTTGACCTCTACCAGATAGTCATATGACGGCTCCCGTAGAGACGCATAATTGCGTCTCTCATAATTGCGTCTCTCATAATTGCGTCTCTGCCCGATGACGATGGTGTCTCCGGGCAAACCTACGCACCGGTTCACTTCAGGATCGCGCCGGTCAACCGGGCGATACCGGACGATAGCTTTGGAAAGGGTATCGTTCTCTGATTCCCTTTTTCTCTTCAATGAATAATAGCTGAACGACCCCATGCCGTCCATGACGGAATCACCTTCAGGGAAATTAAATGTCACAAGATCTCCGCGTTTAATCGGGTATAATCCTGATAACCTATGATAAGTAATGGGCAGACGAGGGCCAAAATGAATCTTGGATACCAGTATATAATCTCCCGGCTGAAGCTGAGATTTACCGGCAGGAGATTGAATGGTGATACTATCAATGGCCAGTACCCGGATAATCCAAATGGTTACGAATAACCAGATTATCAAATTCAACCATCCGGGAAATGGCTTCAACGATTTCTTCATCCAAAAGAACCATTTAACCTTCCGCGTGATGAACAGGTCAATGAGAAACAGTTCTCCGATGAGTATCAGCGGTTGCCTGAAAAAGACAGATAATAAGCTGCAGATCAGTGTGAAAGTTGCAAACCAGAACCACCGCATTGTCTAATCGGAATTTTTATTGGTTATCAGATCTTTCATGGTATAAATACCTTTTCGTTTCACCATAAATTCGGCAGCAGAAACCGCTCCGGCAGCAAAACTCCTGCGGCTGAATGCTTCATGCCTGATCGTGATTTTATCTTCTTCTGAAATGTAAACTACAGAATGAATGCCGGTTACATTTCCTTCCCGGATACTCGTTACTGAGATTCGATCTTTCGATGAGAGTAAATCCGGTGTCCAAGCTGTGATGTTTTCGTTCCCGGCGATGATCTGCCCGGCAAGGGTGAGGGCAGTACCGCTTGGTGAATCTTTCTTCCGGGTATGATGTATTTCCTCAATCCGTACGGAATAATCAGGATATGAGCTCATTAAATGCGCCAATCGGGCATTCAGTTCGAAAAACAGGTTCACCCCGATGGAGAAGTTTGAGGCATAAAAAAGGCCGCCGTTTAGCCTGATACAAAGTGCTTTTACCTCTTCAAACCGGTCCAGCCAGCCGGTAGTGCCGGAAACAACGGGTACACCGGCATCCAGGCAGGCCTTAATATTACGATAAGCCGCATCAGGCCTGGTAAATTCAATAACAACATCTGCTTTGCGGAGCAAGGAAGGTGAAAGTTCAGCCTGGTTATTTTCATCAATGATGAAGGAAATGGGGTGTTCTCTGGAAAGGGCAATCCTTTCCACTTCTTTTCCCATCTGTCCGTAACCGATCAGTCCTATTTTCATAACGATAAACATACATAAAAAAAGGGAAGTTCGACCAGGAACTTCCCTTTATCTCTATGGTAACTTCTTTTAATCTTTAGGCACTTTAGGCACTTTAGGTACTCTAGGTTTTCTAGGCACTTGTTTCACTTCGGTAACGTCTTTGGCAATTGCAGCAAAGGCATGGGGCTCATTCATTGCCAGGTCGGCAAGAACCTTTCGGTTCAGCTGGTAACCACCCTTGATGATCTGGCCCATGAATGCTGAATAGGAGATACCGTTTTCGCGGCATGCTGCATTAATCCTCACGATCCAAAGAGCTCTGAAATGTCTCTTTTTGGTTCTTCTGTCGCGATAAGCATACCCTAATCCTTTTTCATAGGTGTTCTTGGCTACTGTCCAGACATTTCCCCGGGGGCCGAAATTTCCCCGCGTCAGCGACAACAGTTTTTTTCTTCTTCTTCTCGAAGCTACGACATTAACACTTCTTGGCATAATTTTTCTTTTTTTTGAAGGCAGGCGGTGAATTTAATCAACTCTTTTAATGGCTCTGCATTCGGGTTAAACACTTTAATCAAACCACTCCGGAAAATCCTGATAATTATTTCAATGCAAGCTGAAGCTTGACATTGTTGGTGTCTGCTTTACTAATCGTACTGAAATAGGTAAGGTTGCGTTTCCGCTTGGTTGACTTTTTGGTGAGAATGTGGCTTTTGTAAGCGTGCTTTCTCTTGATTTTCCCAGTACCGGTCAGCGTAAAACGTTTTTTCGCGCCGGCTTTCGTTTTCATTTTAGGCATCTTATTTCTCCTTATAAATCTACTTTTTCTTCTTTGACGTTAGAATGATAGTCATCCTCTTCCCTTCGAGGGTGGGGTTTTGGTCCATTTTGCCATACTCATCAAGCTCCTGTGCAAACCTCAACAGCAACTCCTCACCATACTCCTTGAACAGAATCGATCTTCCTTTGAAAAACACGTATGCTTTTACTTTAGCACCTTCATCCAGAAATTTTTTAGCATGGTTCAATTTGAAATTGAAATCATGATCATCCGTTTGCGGGCCAAAGCGTATTTCTTTAACAATTATCTTGGTTTGCTTAGCTTTAAGCTCCTTCTGCTTTTTTCTCTGCTGATAAATAAACTTACTGTAATCAGTTACCTTACAAACCGGTGGATCTGCACTTGGAGAAATCTCCACAAGATCGAGTTCGAGGCCTTCGGCTATCTTTAAAGCTTCCTCCAGGCTGACGATTCCTACGTTTTCAACATTTTCCCCGACAACACGAACAACACGGGCACGAATTTCTTCATTGGTCCTGAACTTTTCCCGCAGCTCATCTCTCTTACGGGGTGCCCACTTAGGTTTGGTCTGATTAATAATTTATCCTCCTATTTTTAAATTTTTCGTTACCATCGG
>JBBAAF010000195.1:0-5905 GCA_041658425.1 Bacteroidales bacterium
CAATTGGCGACTTACCGATTCCTACCATCCCTTAATGACCAGAGAAAGGGTAACTGTATTTCCTAACCTACTTCCGTGAGGACAAAATTTGTAACTTTCCAAAAAAGTTTGACGTGAGTGTTATTGTACTTCAAAACTCTGATGATAGGTTATATCAGCAATTCCTGTCCATTCAGAATTTCTGTAACCAGATCTCGTTGTGTTGTCATGATGAAGAAGTTATTATTGACTTCAGTGAGGTTACCTTTGTCCATCCTTTTTATATTCTCTGCCTGTCTGCGGTATTGGACCATTTTAACACCAATAGTAAAATGCATCTAAGGTTTGATGATCTCCCTTCATCTGTTTCTACCTATTTAGATTTAATAAAGTTCCCGTATGGATTAAGACCGGATGAGTATCATGATTGGCAGGAAACACTAAATCATTATGTTGGGAAAACTTACCTTCCCATCTTAAATTTCCCGAGTCATTACAAGTACATAGAATTGAGGAATTCATTCCTTTCGCATGTTAACCATCTAATAAACACACGCCTTCATCCAACAACCGAATTGTTTTCAGCGATTTCATATCTTATTTCAGAGATAACAGACAATATCGTGGATCATTCTGGGGTGGATCGAGGTTGGTTGACAGTGCAATATTATGAGCATAAGTCTTTTTTTGATATTTGCATTGCGGATAGTGGAAGGACAATTCATGGATCGTACCTTTTTAATGGGATTGTACACGGAAGTGAAACAGAATCAGTTGTTGCTGCTCTGAACGGTAAATCCACCAAAAGTCCAGAAAGAGGAAGAGGTATACCAACCAGTGTCAGTATGATTGTTGAGGGACTTCGAGGCAATATTTTAATGGTCTCGGGAGGGGCATTCTTGGCGAACACGAAAATTTTTGATTCACAAATTAAACTTCCGGGCACATTTTTTGTTTTAAGATTACCAATAGAAGTGTCGGGGTTTCAATATTCGAAGTATATTTACTGACGCTTAACCGTAAGGAATCAAATGGCCGATGATTTGAAATATAGAGTGTTCGAGATTGCAGGAAACTCAGTTCTTTCCAGAGCGATTGTCGATCTTTTGTTTGCCCGGATATATTCTCAGGCGAGTCAAGAACTTATATTAGATTTTGAGGATGTAGAGTTTATTTCGAGGTCAGCCGCCCACCAACTTTTAATAAACAAGAAGCAATTTGAAATACAGAACAGTACGAATTTGCTCTTTATCAATCTATTATCGAATTTGGAAAAGACAATTTCTACTGTTCAAGAATCAATGAGATCAAAGATTCAAGTAAATCCCAAAATTGAAGTCATTGAATCTGAAGACCCTGCGATGATAGAAGAACTACTGGAATTCAGGTAGTTAAGCCTCTGTATAATTTTAGGCAAACGGATAGCTGATGGTTTAAAGGGAATCGACTGAAACCCCATGTTGAAAGTTTGATCTTCTCCTTACGCCACCCTCACCTTATACAGATACTTCTGAAACTCGATAAACAAATCCCGGATCTGACTCACTCCACCTAATTCCTCGGTAGCATCGGTAATGGCGTGATATTTCAGTTGCAGGAGGCTCGGTAATTTTTCCTGATCCAGTTCCCCGACACCGGTTTCAATGTATTTGGAGAGAACAAATTCAAGAAACTCCTTCTGCTTGTTACCGAGGTCATGAAAAATCTGATTCTGCGCACCGGCCACACGCATTTCCCGGGTGATGGGAGTCAAGGCAAAGGCAACGTATTCCAGAACATCACACAGGTCGCTCTTCTCAGCGTTGATCAACTTCTGAAGGGTATCGAGTTCCTCTTTACCGTAACCGGCCTCAGATAGTCTGTCCAACAAAGTCTTCCGGGTTACCGGATTAGACCATAATTGCCGGAGTTCTTCTTCACTCTGAAAGAATCCCGGGAGTGTTCCGAACAGGTTATGTAAGAACTCCTGAGCAGAGATCGGCTTCCCATCGGCACTCATGAAGGAGGTGGCAACCATGTGTTGAATCTCACGTTCTTTGCCATCGGCAAGAGTGATCTTAACCTTGGTTCTTTTATTGTATTCCTTTTCGTCCTCTTCAACGTCATCTTGGTCATCATCCTTAGGATCAGTTGTGGGTGGAGGAGGTTGAGGTGTTGGTGGATCTGGTTCTCCGTCCCATTCCGGATCTGCAAAGTGATGGAATGCATTCACGAAATCATATAGGGTAAAATACTCCTTGCCGTCAAACAACCGAGTACCCCGGCCGATGATCTGTTTAAACTCGATCATGATATTAACAGGGCGCATCAGGATGATGTTGCGGATATTCCGGGCATCTACCCCTGTAGACAGTTTCTGAGAGGTTGTAAGGATCGCAGGAATGGTTTTTTCGTTGTCTTGGAACTCCCGCAGATATTGCTCTCCCAGTTCTCCATCATTGGCCGTAACCCGAATGCAGTATTTTGTATCTCTACTGATCTTGTATTGGTTGACCAGATCCCTAACGGCTGCTGCGTGATCCTGTGTAGCGCAGAATACAATGGACTTCTCGTTCTGATTGATCTCCGAGAGGAATATCTGCACACGCTTGGTCTCCCTTTCCTTGATCTCGATGATCCGGTTGAAATCCGGTTCGGTGTATAGTTTGCCCTCTTCCACTTCTCCTTCCACAATCCTATCATCCGGTGTGTACATATAATCATCCAGAGTAGTCTGAATCCGTTTCACCCGGAACGGTGTGAGAAAGCCGTCATTGATCCCTTCCTTCAGGGAATAGATGTACACTGGTTCACCGAAGTACCGGTAGGTATCCACGTTATCCTTCCGTTTGGGTGTGGCGGTTAACCCCAGTTGTATGGCAGGGGAGAAGTACTCCATAATGTCCCGCCAGTTGCTCTCATCATTTGCACCTCCACGATGGCACTCATCAATGATAACGAAATCGAAGTAGTCTTTAGGGTAGTCACCAAAATAGGGGGAGTTCTCGGGGCCGCTCATAAAGGTCTGGAAGATCGTGAAGAAAATGCTACCATTGGTAGGAACTTTGCCCCTGCGACTGATTTCTTTCGGACTGATCCGAACCAGAGCATCTTCGGGGAAAGCAGAGAAAGCATTAAAGGCCTGATTGGCCAATATATTCCGGTCAGCCAAGAAGAGTATCCGGGGCCTGCGTTTTCCGTCCCGTTGTAATGTCCACCGGGTGTGATAGAGTTTCCATGCGATCTGAAAGGCGATAAAAGTTTTCCCACAATAATGTAAAATTTTACATAACCGGTTCCACTGGGCCCCATCAGCATGAGATTAAAATTTTGTTCTAACCAAAGACATTCCTGCAGCTGAGCTACCTGATGAAGGGATACCCCGCAATCAGGGTTGTCCTTCCAGTTGCTCAGGTCATGAACCAGTGGCAATTTGGACGACTTCTGGCGTTTAAGGAAGTTCTGGTGGTTACGGTAAGTTACCTCGGTATTCAACAGGTTAAAGGCAAAATCCAGGTAACTGGTTTGTCCATCCTTAGCCTGTGTAAGCAAGTTGTCCAACCCGCCGGCCACGCTGGCCAGTTTCAGATGGCGGGCCATCGATTGTACTTGTTCGGATTTCGTTTCCATAGTTATTCAAGGATTTGTTTGTAGTCTTCCATATTGCTGGTCTGTGGGATAATCCGGTGCCGTTTGACGGGCGAAGGAGTTTCGGACAGAGCCTTTGCCGGAGTGCTGACCTGCTTGCCCGCAAGGCTGAGTAGGACGGGTTCAAAGTCGCTGGCGTTAAAGAGCTTTTCGTTAAAGCAGTAAGTCAGTGCCTCTTCCAGTTCTTGAGGGGAGTATTTGGTACATTGGAAGAAACAGTAAAAATGTCCACCGCCGCCGACAAGAAATGAAATGATCTGGTTTTTTTCGATCTTTGTTTTAAATTTCTTTGCCTCTTTTGTTTAAAGGGATGCGCCGTTTTGCTTAAACATGAATAGAATATACGGTCACATGAAAGTTGTTCAATATCTGCTGATATCGGCAAGTCTGATGATGAGCACGGGAGCCTGCGGACAGGAGGATCCCTACCGTATTAAGCGGGAACAGATGGTTCGCGACCAGATTGTTGCCTATGGCATCCGCGATGCTGCGGTCCTGGCCGCCATGCGCAGCGTGCCGAGGCATCTTTTTGTACCCCATGACTTGAAACCGTATGCCTATGTCGACGGACCTTTGGGTATTGGTTTTAATCAGACCATCTCCCAGCCCTATATTGTGGCCTATATGACCGAGGTACTCGAATTGAAATCCACGGACAAGGTACTGGAGATCGGAACCGGTTCGGGTTATCAGGCAGCTGTGCTGGCGGAGATCGTTGATCAGGTCTATACCATTGAAATTGTAAAGGAACTGGGCCGGCAGGCCGAACAAAGGCTTCTGGATTTGAATTATACCAACATCCACGTCAAAATCGGCGACGGATACAATGGTTGGCCGGAAAATGGACCCTACGATGCCATCATCGTGACGGCTGCACCTGAAAAGGTCCCTCCCCCGCTGATCGACCAGCTCAAAGAGGATGGGAGAATGATCATCCCGGTAGGGCCCGTCAACTCGATCCAGGAACTGATCCTTATCCGGAAAAAAGACAACCGACCGGTGACGAGAAAGTTAATCCCGGTGAGGTTTGTGCCGTTTACGAGGAAATAATCAGAATTCTAGATTTTCAGTAGCTTAGGACCCTGAAAATAAGCAGAATTCAGCATCCCGGACATTTATTATTTGTTGTCATGAAATTCAGAGGCTCAGTTTTCGTTTCCGTTGTTCTCCTGGCAGGGGTTTTATCCGGTTTTCAGAAAAACGACCCGGTGCGTTTCCTGAAAGGTAATCTGCACACCCATTCTTATTGGAGCGACGGAAATACTTATCCCGAAGATGTGATACGATGGTACCGGGATCACGGATACCAGTTCCTGGCCATTACCGACCACAATATCCTTCAGCAGGGTGTTAAAACCAGGATACAGGGCGGAGATACAGTAATCCTCAGGGAGCTGGCCGGTTACCGCCACGAATTCGAAAAACAGGGAGAGTTCCTTCTGCTATCGGCCGAGGAGATCTCTGATAAATCCGAAAATAAACCGGTTCATCTGAACGGATTTAATCTGAATCAAGTGGTTAATCCCTCTGGGGGAGCCACGGTTACGGAATGCCTGGCAGCCAATGTCAATGCCATCCGCCAGGCTCTCGAACCCGCCGGGAACCCGGAATGGATCGTTGTCAATCATCCCAATTTCGGATGGGCCCTTACGGCAGATGCCCTGGCCCGCTGCGGTGCCCGGTTTTTTGAGGTATTTAACGGCCATCCGGGGGTCAGGAATTATGGGGATTCTATCCGTCCCGGAACGGAAACGCTTTGGGATCAGGCCAATAAGTGGAGAATGGATAATGGTCAGAAACTCCTGCTCGGCATTGCCACCGATGATGCCCACCAGTATGATGTGTTTGAAGCCGGCAAGGCCAATCCCGGAAGGGGCTGGACAATGGTCAGGGCCAGGGAACTGACTCCCGGCGCTTTATACGCGGCGATGTTTGCGGGCGATTTTTATGCCTCAACGGGGATTGAACTCCTGGATTTCCGGAATAATAAAAAAAGGATTACGATCCGGATCAGGGGGGAGAAGGGAATACACTATTCCACCGAGTTTATCGGTTGGCTGGCTGGCAGGGATCATGCTGAAATTTTGAAAACCGTTGAGGGGACAAAGGCAGTGTATCGTGCCTCCGGTAAAGAACTTTTCGTTAGGGCCCGGATAGTATCCGGCAAACCCAAGCTAAATCCCTTTGCAAAAGGGGATTATGAGATGGCCTGGTTGCAGCCGGTGGTATTCCATTGAGGCAGGCGTTTGGAATTATCGGATAGTATTGACAATTACAAAAATCCGGACGAATCAAGGAG
>JBBAAF010000196.1:0-5830 GCA_041658425.1 Bacteroidales bacterium
GAACAAGCCGGATGATGAATTTCGTGCAGGGTAAATATGAGTCGTGGGGGAAAATCGACATTCTCGCTTACCGGAACAATGACCAGGAATTTATACCGGGTACCAGCGTACTGCGGAACAAACCGGGTACCATCGATGGTGTACCTGAAATCATTAAAGGGGTTGAGCATCTCACAAAACCGGTGGGAACCAAGGAAGCTGCAATGCCCCGTGGATATCTGATCCCCGGGAGTTTTGGTTTTCTGGTCAACAAGCTGATCGCCCAAAATATCCGGATTGATACGTTGAAAAGCCCTCTGACGGTATCGGGTGAGGAGTTTTTAATTGATTCGCTGTACCACCAAAGGTCTTACGAATTCATCCTGACCCGGTACAAAGGTGGGTTTGTACACGCAGATCGAAGGACCTTTCCTGCAGGAACTTTTTTAATAGATATGGCACAACCCCTGGCAAACCTTATTTTTTTCTGTCTGGAACCAGAAGTTGGTGATGGCTTCGCGGGATGGGGATTGCTGGATCCTTTTCTGGTTTCGGCCGGTGTTGAAAACAAAAGTGTTGCTTATCCAATCTTTAAATATTTTAAAATACTGAATTAAGCTAAACAATAGTAAATCATGAAGAAGTGCCTGTTTTTCATTCTTTTCGGATTCCTGATCGCTGGGTCCGGGATGGCTCAAAATCTAAAAAAAACAAACATAAAGATCCCTGAACGGGGGCTTATCAGTCCCACACCGGCAGAAACCTGGGAACAGGGATTGCTTAGCGGCAACGGCATAATCGGAGCCAATGTTATGAGCCAGCCGCAGGATGAAACCATCATTTTCACCCATGCCGGGCTATTTTTACCGCAGGGGCCGCCTACCATGCCGCGGGATCAATCGGCACGACTGTTCGAAATTCGCAGGTTAATCGATCTGGGACTCTACAAGCAGGCCACCCAACTGCAATTTGAATTATCGGGTCAACAAGATTTTATGTATCCCGATCCTTTTGTTCCGGCATTCGATATGGGCATTAAAATGGACAGCGATAAAGAGATACACGATTATATCAGGTCAGTTGATTTTCAAAACGGCGAGAGCCTCGTGCATTGGTCGGATATCAATGGAAGCTATGAAAGAAGATTATTTGTATCCAGGGCAGATGGATTGGTGGTGATGAAGATTAACGGTTCCAAAAAAGGGATACTGAATTGCGAATTAAAGCTAAAACGGACGGTGCCCAGTAATAAGCTGAACTATAACTACATTGAAGGATCCCTGGAAGTTGCGTCAACACATATTTCGAATGTAAAAATTGCTGCAGAGGGAAATTATCTAAGTTATAAAAACAGTTATACCAAGGCTTATCCAGGCAGTATTCACGCTCTGGAAGGATTGGCCCTGGTTGAAGTGAAGGGTGGGAATAAAACTACGAACCGTGATAATATTACTGTTTCGGGCGCTGATGAGATCCTGGTCCTTTTGAATATCGAATTATTGTATGATCCTGATAAATCAATGATTGAAACCATGAAGCAGACTTTGGAATCAGTCAGCCATGATTACCAAACCCTTCTGGAGCGGCATGCCAAAATCCATGGCGCTATATTCAACCGGATGAAACTTGACCTGGGAGGCAGTCAGGATCGTCAGCTTACTACTGAAGAGCTTTTTGAACATTCGACCAATGATCACCTGAATGAGGCTCTGATCGAGAAAGAATTTGATGCCGGGAGATATAATATCATATCCTGTACGGGTAAATATCCTCCGGTTTTGCAGGGTATCTGGGCCGGTACTTTTGTTCCCGACTGGGCCAGCGATTTTACCCATAACGGGAATGTGCCATCGGCGATTTCCAGTATGCTGATGGGCAATTACCCGGAACTTATGCTGGCCTATACCTCCTATATCGAGTCGATTGTTCCCTGGCTGGAGATTAATGCAAAGAACATGTTTGGCGCCAGGGGAGTTGTACTGCCATCAAGATCAACTACTAACGGATATAATAATGCTTTAGTTTCTGATTTCGCCGGAGGATTCTGGGTTGCCGGAGCCGGCTGGGCTGCTCATTTTTTCTATGATTATTACCTCTATACAGGCGATAAGAAGTTTCTGGCCGAACATGCTTTGCCTTTCATGCAGAAGTGCGGTTTGTTTTTTGAGGATTACCTGTATTCAGGATCCGACGGGAAATATATCTTTTCTCCTTGCCAATCCCCGGAGAACACACCGGGCAACTCAAATTCACAGGGAACATTTAATGCTACCATGGATGTTGCGGTCGCTAAAGAATTGTTCAATAATCTGATATCAGCTTCCCGTGAGCTGGGTATAAATAAGGATAAGATCCTGGTGTGGCAGAAGATGCTGACTAAGATGCCGGATTATATGATCGATGAAAATGGAATGATCAAAGAATGGAGTACCCCTAAGTTAGCCAATAATGATGCTCACAGGCATTCCTCACAGCTATACGCACTTTTCGACGGAATGCCGGCGGAGATAGCCTCTAATCCCGCTCTGATTGAAGCCTTCAGAAAGAGCATTAACTATAAGCTCGAGAAACACTGGAAAGGAAAAGCATCCGGATTTATGTCGTTTGGATTGGTACAGCTCGGGCAGGCAGGTGCCAGTCTGGGCGACTCCGCAATTGTTTACGAATCCCTGAAGCACATGGTAAACCGCTTCTGGTTGAACAACCTGGCTTCCATGCACAATCATAAATCCCTGTTTAACATGGATATCAGCGGCGGAATGCCGGCAGTAATCATCAAAATGCTGGTTGCCTCGGATCCCGGAAAGATCAAACTGTTGCCGGCACTGCCCTCAGCCTGGCCATCAGGAGAAATCAAAGGGGTACTTTGCCGCGGCCAGATCGAAATATCGAGCCTTAAATGGGATAAAAACCTGATCAAAGTCAGCATGGTTTCCGGCAAGGATCAGACAATCAACCTTGAAACTCGCAATGGAAGCCAAAAAGTTACTCTCCCTTCCGGCAAAGAAATTACACTCGAACTCAAAAAGTAAATTATCATGAAAAGATTTCCGCTTTTGTTCTGTGCACTTCCGTTATGTGCCCTGATCAATTTGAACGGACAACAGGTCGACTTATCAAAGAGTATTGATAATAAGAGCTTTAATCCCGGAACCCTATTGTGGTATGAGGCTCCTGCAAAAATATGGGAAGAAGCATTGCCGGTAGGAAACGGTCGCTTGGGTGCCATGGTTTTCGGTAAAAATGGTGAAGAACGCATTCAGTTAAACGAAGATACCTATTGGTCCGGAGGTCCCTATTCAACCATTGTGCAGGGGGGGTATAAAGTGCTGCCTGAAATTCAAAAAATGATTTTTGAGGGCAATCCCATTGGGGCACACAAACTTTTCGGCAGGTACCTGATGGGTTATCCGGTTGAACAACAGAAGTATCAATCGATTGGTAATCTGCACCTGTTCTTTGAAAATGAGAAGGAGGTGACCGATTATAAACGGTGGTTAGATCTGGAAACCGGAATTACGGGTGTGGAATATACGGTAAATGGAGTAAAATATAAAAGGGAGGTTTTCTCTTCCGTCCCGGATCAGGTTATCATAGTCAGGATGACTGCAAACAAGCCGGGAAGCATTACCTGCAGGGCCAGTCTGAGGGGCTGCCGGAACCAGACACACTCGAATTATGCGACGGATTATTTCAGAATGGATGCAGTAGGGAACGATGGCCTGATGATCAATGGTCAGTCAGCTGATTATATGGGTGTTGTGGGAGCCTTGCGGTATAAGGTTCAGTTAAGGGCTATTCCTGAAGGTGGAACTATCAGGATGGATGATGCCGAGATGATTATTGATAAGGCAAATACCGTAACGCTCTATATCGTAGCGGCAACTAATTTTGTTAATTACAAGGATGTCAGCGCTGACCAGAATGCCCGTGTGGAGAAGTATCTTGCCGGATTGCAGGGCAAAAGCTGCGCACAAATACGGGACGCGTCGGTGAATGATTATGGGCGATTGTTCAACCGGGTAAGATTGGAGCTTCCTTTAACCGGCAATTCATGGTTGCCTACAGATAAGCGAATGACCGGATTTGCGACCAATTCCGACCCCAACCTGGCTTCATTATGTTATCATTTTGGCAGATACCTGCTGATTTCTTCATCACGTCCCGGAACTGAGCCTGCCAATCTTCAGGGTATCTGGAACGATAATATGAATCCGAGCTGGGATTCAAAATATACCACCAACATCAATCTCGAAATGAATTACTGGCCCGTTGAATCCGGAAATTTGTCGGATTGCGCTGAGCCATTGATCAGACTGGTCAGGGAGTTAACCGACCAGGGCTCCCAGGTGGCCAAGGAGCACTATGGAGCCAGGGGTTGGGTCTTCCATCAGAATACCGATATCTGGCGGGTAGCGGCCCCCATGGATGGTCCCACATGGGGAACTTTTACAGTGGGTGGCGCCTGGCTGACCACACATCTGTGGGAACATTATCTGTATACGATGGATCGTAATTATTTGAAAGATATTTATCCGGTTATGAAAGGATCTGTTGAGTTTTTCATGGATTTCCTGGTTGCGCATCCCAATGGCAAATGGCTGGTGACCAATCCTTCCAACTCACCCGAAAATCCTCCAAAAGGTCCTGGCTATAAGTATTTTTATGATGAAGTTACCGGCAGCTATTACTTTACTACCATTTGCTACGGATCATCGATGGATATGCAGATATTGACTGATCTTTTCGGATATTTTGGAGAAGCTTCCGAAATATTGGGAGTCGATCAGGATTTTGCACAAAAAGTCGCCGCAGCAAGAGCCCGGCTGGTTCCGCCGCAAATCGGTAAAAACGGGAGTTTGCAGGAATGGACGGAGGACTATGACCAGATGGAAGATAAACATCGCCATTTCTCGCATATGTACGGACTTTATCCTGGAAATGTGCTGTCGGCCAAACGAACACCGCAGCTGGTGAATGCAATCAAGGCTGTTCTCGAACAGCGAGGTGACGGCGGAACCGGTTTTTCGCGCGGTTGGAAAATGTCACTATGGGCACGCTTGTATGATGGTGACCGTGCCAATACGATATTTAAGGGATATATTAAGGAACAGGCTTATCCCCAGCTTTTTGCAAAATGTTATACGCCTTTGCAAGTGGATGGATCACTGGGTGTTGCAGCAGGAATTACTGAAATGCTGATGCAATCGCATGAGGGAGTTATAGACCTGTTGCCTGCCCTCCCGAAAGAATGGAGTACTGGCCAGTTCAAAGGTGTATGCGCCCGTGGTGCCTTTGAACTGGATATGAAATGGAAGGACGGAAAAATCACCAGCGTGGAGGTGTTATCGAAGGATGGCCAGGGGTGCAGAATCAAGACGGGTATTAATGCAAAGGTCAAGGCTGATGGAAGTAACGTTCGAATCAAGGTTTTAGCTGACGGTTCTATCGAATTCGCCACCAAAAAAGGAGGACGATATCTGATTTCGGTTTAAAATGGTGAGATCCACAAGTTATCAGAGGATTATCGATACTCTTGAGCACAGGGAGCCCGACAGGATTCCATTTGATCTGGGTACCGCAGCTGTTACCGGTATCAATATCCGGGCACTTCGGAATCTGAAGAAATATCTCGGAATTGATTCGGAGTCATGGATTCAGGATGATATAACCCAGCTTGCAGCATTCGATCCGTTTATGGCCGGATTTTTCAAGGTAGATGTTGGTGCAGTCCGGCCGGGAATTCCTTCCATTGCCTCTTTGAGAAAAGAACCCCATTTGGATGGTAATTATTACCGGCTGACGGATGAGTTTGGTATTGGATGGCAGATGCCTGTTGAAGCCGGACTTT